>JAJFJH010000428.1 GCA_021774155.1 Nitrosomonas sp. | reverse complement strand
TATTCTCCCCAGGGAATTCCGCGAGGAGTTTGGACGACTCGCTGCAAGACAAGAGAGACACCTCCCTGGGAGTTCATTGCAGGAAAGTCTGGCCGGGTATGAAACGCAACTGATTCGGCAGGCGCTCGCAGACAATAACTGGAACCAAAGAAGAACTGCTCATGCTTTGGAAATCTCGGAGGGAACCATTCGCTACAAGATTCGAAAGCTGGATATTCGTAAGCCGGGTGTGCAGTCGTGATCAGACTGTCCAACCTTAAGCAACCAGCGTGAAGGCGACTCGCCGACTGTATCTTTTGGAGGAAAGACGTGCATACAAACCTCGGCCTGGCTTTTTGACAACGCGCGCAAGACTCCGTGAAAGCCTTCCTATGTTCTTCTACAAGAAGTAATCCCATGGGTTGAGTGTCCTCTATTCCCTCTATTCCAGCATACTTCAATAGGCTCTGCCAGCTCTTCAAACACCATCAAAAACTTTCGCACACAACCCCATTAATAACAACACTTCTCGCTCCTGCGTAGGAACCTTCGCGATTTTATCCCCCCTCAAGACCGATATTCAAGCCCGAGAACCACTTCTGTAAGTTTTTGTTTTATTGGGAGCAAACTGACATCCTGTCAATCCCTGGATTGTTTGGCATACCCTTTGAGTCATGTCTCAGCAGAAGCAACAAACCAGTTAGAGTTCAATTGATTCGAAGGAGGATGTCATGTTGAAGAAAGCCCTAATCACCGCAGGCCTGGTGTTGTCATTCGCAATCGTATGTCTTGCCCAAGTTCCGCAGTACGTCAATTACCAGGGGCAACTCAGTGATGCGGCAGGTAACCCGCTGACCGGTAACTATACGATTAACTTCAGGATTTACAGCTCATCGGCGGGGAGTAGTCTGTTATGGGGACCACAAACAAACACGGTCAATGTGGACGCTGGGATCTTCAGTGCAGTATTGGGGCCAATCAATTATTCGGTTTTTGATGGCAGCGAAAGATGGTTGTCGCTGCAAGTGGGGAACGATACGGAGATGACGCCGCGCAAGAGATTGTTGAGTGTGGGCAATAGTTTTCGCGCTTACGACGCAGATAAGTTAGATGGCAAACATGCTTCGGCATTTGTACAAAAGGTTGATGGTGTAGCGCCAAATTCCAACGGCAATGTTGACTTAGTCGCAGGCGACAACATCACTATTACGCCGAATAATTCTAACAACAAGATTACCATTGCAGCCACTACTTCCGGCGGGAGTGGCGACAACCTTGGCAATCATACGGCAACCAAGAACATTAAGTTAAGCGGAAACTGGCTTTCCGGTGATGGCGGCAATGAAGGAGTCTACATTACGAATGCCGGCAACATCGGTCTCGGCAAGTCAAATCCACAAAAAAAACTCGATGTTAGCGGTACCGTAAAAATGATCGGGTTTCAAATGGTTACTAACGCGGGCAATAATAAGGTGCTAACATCAGACGCATCGGGTAACGGAACGTGGAAGACAGCATCATCGTCGGGCGATAATGACTGGACGATTTCTGGCAACAATATGTATTCGGCAGTGTCAGGAAAGGTCGGCATTGGTACTTCGAGTCCGACGGACAAGCTCCACGTAAATGGTGGTGTAAGAGGCACGAGGAACGGACACAACGGATATGTGGGTTACAGCATTTGTGGTCTGCAAGCGCGACACCAGAATGGCAACCTTGCGTACGTTGGTTCGGAGCATTTCGGCGTTCATGGGATGTGCCGTAGCGGTAGTTACTCCGGCGTTAGAGGCACACATACAGGAGGTGACAACTTCGGCGAGCTATGAACGGGCTCTTATGGGGTCTTGGGAACTCACAAGAACACTAGCAACTGGGGCGGTTTAGGAAACTCATCCGAGGGTGTCCTGGGTGTTGGACGTTCTTCTAACAGCAAAGGCGTACGGGGACATGCGACCAATGGTGGCGGCGCCGTAGCCATATATGGCCATAGTACGAATGGTTGGGCGGGATATTTCTCGGGCAAAGTGCACGTGACTAGCACTCTGACTAAAGCTGGCGGTGCCTTCAAGATTGACCATCCGCTAGAGCCAGATAGTAAATATCTCTATCATTCGTTTGTCGAATCGCCGGATATGATGAACATTTATAACGGCAATGCAATACTGGATAGCAAGGGAGAAGCTTGGGTAGAATTGCCGGACTGGTTTCAGGCCTTGAACAAAGATAATCGATATCAGTTGACTCCTATTGGTATGCCAGGCCCCAATCTTCACATTGCTGAGAAGATATCCAACAATCGTTTTAAGATCGCGGGCGGCATCTCAGGAATGGAAGTTTCATGGCAGGTTACTGGTGTTCGCCAGGACGCCTATGCCAATGCACATCGGATCCAGGTCGAAGTTGAAAAGCAAGGCAAAGAGCGAGGTAAACTTCTTCATCCAGTAGAACACGGTATGCCGGCTATGATGGGCGTGAATTATGATGACCAGTCGAAAATGGAAGCTGAAATAACAAGGATGAGTGAGAGGGCCCTAGCGATAGAGGCGGCAGACAAGAGAGTGGAGCAGGACATTAAGGCAGAGAAGAGTCAAAAAATGAAGTAGTGCCATCCCCATAGCAGAGATTATTACCATGGAACCATAATCAAGGAGAGCAAAATGGTTACAAATAGAAGATGCGTGGGAGGCGTACTATTGTTCTCATTGCTCCTGATATGTATGAATGCGGGAACAGTACTCGCCCAATCCAGCGCCAATTACAAAATAGGAAAATTCGTACTCGACCAGGGAGGCGCTCCTTCCCAATCGACCAATTATAAGACGGTTGATGCGATTGGTCAGGCTTCACCTATTACAGTGGCTAACAGTGCGAATTATTCTGTTGCATCCGGATTTTTCGCTGGCGGAGAAGCGATGCAAACGCCTGTACTTCTCGTGACGCCATCAACTTTGGATTTCGGCGCGACCCAAACCAGCCTGACTTTTCAAATCAGCAACAGCGGCAGCGGTACGCTTACCTGGAATGTCAGCGAGAATCCGGACAAGCCCTGGATTACGTCCGTATCGCCAGGCAGCGGCAGTGGCAACGCCACAGTTACGGTTTCTATCGATCGCAGCGGCTTGAGTCCCGGCGATTATTCCGGCAAGGTGACAGTGACCTCCAATGGCGGCACTCAGGACGTGACGGTAAGAATGAATATGGGTGGCTCCGGCCAGAACATCCTGGTAAACGGTGATTTCTCCGATGGGGACACCGGCTGGGTGCTCTTTGTCGACCCATCGGCAACGGCAAGTGGAAGCGTGCGGAACGGTGAATATGCCGTATCAATAAGCAATGGCAGCAATGTCGATTGGCACATTCAATTAATTCAAAGTAATTTATTGATTGAAAATGGTAAAACATACTCAGTATCATTTGATGCTTATGCAGCCAGTTCAAGACAGATTGCTTTTTATATTAGAAAAGCTTCAGCTCCCCATACTGCCTATAGCGGTTACCAGACTTTTTCATTAACCGCATCGAAACAAAAGTTCAGCTTTGCTTTTAAAATGAATGACCCCACGGATAGCAATGCC
>JAJFJH010000427.1 GCA_021774155.1 Nitrosomonas sp. | reverse complement strand
CATTAACTAACCTTGCCGCATCTTGTTTAAATTCAAGTGTATATTTTGGATTCACTCGTTTTGTTTGTGTATTCATATTCACCTCTAATGACATTATAAATCTGCCTCTAGAAGTGTCCTGTTGCATTAAACCATTTCAGTATACGATCAACCGTTGCACCACTTATGACACTTGCTTCGGCTTCCTTTCTCCATAAAGAGGAAAGCATGTAATAATGCAGAAATCGAGGATTAACTTTACTTTTGTCTGGCCTAATTAAAGCCATTCTGCGCCCAAGACAACCTATAAAACCTTCAGGGATAAGAGCATATCTATGGAGTGTTGCTTCATAACTAAAAACGATATCGTCTTTTTGAGGCACGACTCTCTTTGTCCAACGAGGATACTCTTCGGGAGATACGTGTCGTATTTGGGAAAAATCAAGTCTTCCATCTGGTGTGACGTTTTTGATGCCAAGAAATATTGGACCATGATCTGATTCTTTGGGCGTCGCGTGCGGCCCATCATAAAAATCTTCAACATAATCCTTAATCTCCAATTGACCACTCATATCCCCAGCTCCTCAAAATTCTTTTGAATTTGAGCAGCAAGAGTAAAGGCTTCTTCATTCAATCCTTTTAATTCAATATGAATATCGCGTAGAGTTTCTTCAAAGTCGAAGTCTTCATCCTCCACTTCTGGAGCAACACCAACATAACGTCCTGGTGTGAGGCTCCAGTCGTTGGCTTGAATTTCATCAATATCTACCTGCTTTACTAAACCTTCTACATCGCACAATTCAGCATCGGGGAAACGTTCAAGCAACCAATGTGCTTGCTTAAAGATATAACGAACCAGCTTTAGTTGCTCGACAGTGACCTTGCGTTGATTATCCAACTCTTTGATAAGTTTGGTTAAGCCTTTCTCGCCATCTTCCTTGGCTTGCTTTTCAATAAATTTATAGAGCTGATCAATCTGCTTGATCAAGTCACGACTGGTTTCAGCCAGCGGTTCCAGTTTTTCGGCAAAGGCTCTTAGGCCTGCATTATCCTTGTTTGATCGTTCCCAAGCCGCACTCTCAGAATCAATGCTGGATTCAAAAACCTTAATATCTTGGCCTAATAACTCAAAAGCCTTTGTGGTTTCTTCATCAACTTCCGGCAATTTTCCGATCAAGCCATCAAGCGACGCGATAAATTCATCCATCGGTTCTTTCGCTGCCTTGGCATCATCAATTGTGCCTTGCAGATAACTTTCCACCAATGCCAAGAAACGATCTTGCTGCCCACGGTAGAGCCAAACGATAGAAGTCAGATTGGCCAATTGCTCGGGAGAAAAATCGAAAATCTTGCGGGTTACTTTGGTGTAGACATTTCGTGCGTCCAGCATCAGCACTTTGTTCTTCATGTGCGCTGGCTTGTTTTTATTTAAAAACCAAAGCTCACAAGGCACTGAACGGGTGTAAAAGAAGTTGGAGCGGATGGCGACCATTGCGCCGACATGACCGGACTCGACCAGTTTACGGCGAACCTCGGCTTCTTGCCCTCCGGCACTCGATGCCTGAGAGGACATAACAAAGCCTGCGCGGCCTTCTTCATTTAGGTAACTGTAGAAGTAGGAAATCCAGAGATAGTTACCGTTAGATACCGCCCCCTTTTTATTCACGCTTGGTAAACCAAAGGGCAAACGCGGATCGTTTTTGATTTTCTCGGCATCTACGTCGTCTACGTTAAATGGCGGGTTAGCCATTACAAAGTTGGCTTTGCCGAGAAAATCGTGTGGGTCTTCGTAATAGCTAATGGCTTTTTGGATCTTGCCTTCAAGGCCGTGTACGGCCAAATTCATCTTAGCAAGGCGAATGGTGGTTGGGTTTTTCTCCGCGCCGTAGAATGTGGCTACGTCCTGCGGGTTCTTGTGCATCTTTTCTATAAAGTGGGCGCTTTGCACAAACATACCGCCAGAACCGCAAGCGGGATCGATCACAGAGCCGTGATCTGGCTCGATAAAGTTCACGATCATTTGCACTAATGAGACCGGCGTGAAAAATTCACCGCCGTCATGAGCGCTTTGATTGGCAAACTGGGTGAGGAAGTATTCGTAAATGCGTCCGAAAATATCGCCTGTGGCTTTTTTCAGGGCTGGATCATTAAAGGTTCGCAGAAGATTACCCAAAACGGCATTATCAAGCTCTTGATATTCACTTTTGGGTAAAACGCCTTTTAAGGTTTCGTAGTCTGACTCTATGGATTCCATCGCATTAATGACAGCCTGCGCCCGATCATCACTGTCTTTAAGATTAACCAGATATTCAAATTGCGCTTCCGGTTTAAGGAAAATGGCACTTTTACTGGAAAAATCTTCTTTCGTTAAAGGACGCGTTTGACCACCTCGACTGGGTAGTGATGCTTCGATACTGGGCTTAATAAACAAATACCGACTGTAAGCATGACGAAGGAAAATAAGTCCTATGACTGGCAGGAAATACTCATTGCTGGCGTAATTACTATTGGCACGTAGATTATCAGCACCGCTCCATAACCGCTTTTCAATTGCTTCAATATTTTCCAGCTGTGCCATTTAGTAACTATTCCTTATTCTTTTTGTTTGTTTTTCGTATATGGAGCCATCGCTCATAACTTTATCCATTCAGGTAATGCGTGAGAGAATAAGGGAAAACCGTAGAATCAACAACCGCAAAAGCCACATTGGTATCAATCAGTTATTGCGCAGATTGACTACAATAGATCAATAATGCATATAAACAATGAATGAAAAGCAATAGACATGTGCCACTGATTAAACCAAGCGATGCCAAATCGTGGTCTTTATGCGCACGGCGAGTCTGGCTCGACAACAAAGGTGATTTTGAACTATCCCCGATTGAAGATGAGTTTGAGCAACTGATCGTTGAGCTCGGACTTGCGCATGAACAGACGGTATTGCATCAGCTTTCCGGCACAATGGTAGTACATACTGCGACTTCCCCAGAAGACACCCAACGATTAATTGCTGAAGGCGTGCCGGTAATATATCAAGCCCAACTCCTGGATAATGAAAATGGCTTTATTGGTTATCCTGATTTTCTGATCCTGCATGAAAATGGCGAATACCAACCAGCCGATGCCAAGCTTTCATTAAATGAAGAAAAGAAAGAGATACAAGTCCAACTTGGCTTTTATCGCCGAATGTTGGGCAGCCAACTGCCTGCCATCGTATTTCTTGGCGACGGGGAACAAGCTCTAATCGGCGATGAAGCAAACGCTATTACAAATCAATTTGTGACAGAAATGCGGGAATTGTTGGCCAACGACGAAGAGCCCGCGGTTCGCTATAGTCATAGCAAGTGCCGTGCTTGTCCATACTATGCCCACTGTAAACCAGCATTTGAAGCAAAAGAAGAACTCTCTTTGCTGTACGGCGTACAGGGACGGGCAGCAATGGGACTTGAGAATGAAGGTATAAATACAATTACACAACTATCCGCTACTGACCCAAATAGCATTCCCGATATTCCCTATCTGAAAGGCAATGAGAAAAAACAACGTGCTGTATTCCAGGCAAAAGCTTACTTAACTGATGAAATTTTTCAGCTCAGCCCCGTAACACTGCCAGAAGGCCAATGGGTTCATTTTGATATCGAAGACAATCCCCTGACAGGGAGCGGCGAAAAGCACGTCTATCTATGGGGCTTTCTGGTACCGGATTATAGTCATGATAGTTTTGAGTATGTCTGGACAAATAATGGTTCGGAAGACAAGCAAGGCTGGCTTCAATTCCTTTCGCAAATTGAACAATATAGACAGCAATATCCTGACCTGATCTTGGCGCATTACTCCAGTCATGAGCGATCCACTATTCGTTCCTATGCCCAACGATATGACATGGAAGACAATGAAACGGTGGCCTATCTTCTTGGTGATGACAGCCCACTATTTGACCTGCAAAAACCCGTTTTGGATAGCCTTGTTTTGCCACTGCAAGGCTATGGATTGAAAGATATTTGCAAACATCGGGATTTGGTCAATTTTCAGTGGCAGGATGATGATTCAGGCTCACAATGGTCGGTCGTGCAATTCAACCGTTTTTTGGCAGAAACCAATCTCCAAACTAAAGCAAATCTGAAAACAGAAATTCTAAGCTATAACCGCGATGATGTGACCGCGACACGACGGCTAGAAGAGTGGCTCCGAACGAATTTCTTAACCTAATTTCCACTATTCAATGTAGCGCTGCATCCAAGGACATTTCCTTGGTCGTATTCCACTGTTTCATCAGTGGTCGAGATTGAGCGTCGAAACGCTCACGGCATCCAATCGGCGCACGGTTGGTTTCAATGAAATTGTCGATGGGGTTCCAAGGGGAGATATGAAATTCTCACTTGGCCATGGGGGTTTTGGGGGTAGCTTGGAGGCTTCCCCAAATGGTGATTGAACGGCCACACGTTCTGATGGTGCATGATGGCTCAACGCCAGTATTGCACCACAAACGCGCTTGCCTGAAAATTTTGCAACGCAATATTTGAAGCTTAGCACGTCCGAGAAGGATGCAACGGGAGAACGGTAGTGTTTCCCTTGCCAAGATAGGCGTTGGGCTAGAAAATGGAACATTTTGTAGTACAACGCACATCTTGCAGTCATCCTAAAGCCTCATTGATAGCGAATTTTTTTTGCAACGGCTCATGTGTTCTCAGTATGAATATTGCAGCGCAACATGGATGACGGGTTTTTATTTTCGCAACTCGGGCAACTTAAAAAGCAAATCAACCAACTGATGGTTCATATAATAATTTTCTCTCCCCAGTTTATATTTTTGCAGCACACCATCTTTAGCTAAGGCATCAAGATATCGGGTTGCTGTTGCGCGTGAGACTTGAAGGTCATTCTCCAGGAACGCAACTTTTGTATAGGGATGACGAAATAGATTGTTGATAAGGTCTTGACTGTAAAATTTATGCTTTTTACGTATATGCTGCTTTTGAGCAATTAATAAATCACCGATATTTTCAATCAGACTCGTTGTATGTTTTGCTGTTAAAGTGACACCGCGCAACATATAAATAATCCATGACTCCCAACTGGAATGATCGCGAGTATTTTGCAACTTTGAATAATATTCGTTTTTTGTTTGGTTAATATACCGGCTTAAATAAAGTATGGGCGTATCAAGTAAACCTGTTTGCACAAGATATAAAATATTTATGATGCGGCCTGTCCTGCCATTTCCATCATAAAAAGGATGTATTGTTTCAAATTGGTGATGGATCAATGCCATTCTTACCAAAGGATCGATTTCAGACGCATCATTCATAAAACGCTCTAGCGCTGACATATATTCCATTACTTTTTCAGGAGAAGGCGGCTCAAATACAATCTCCCCCGTTTTTTCATTCTTAAGGACAGTACCAGGTGTTTTTCTAAAACCTGCACGATTCCCTTCTAGAATTTCTTGGATTTGAAGAATAGTGTTTAATGTCAGCGCATTTTGCTTTTTGACCTTCTGATATCCGAGATGTAACGCATCGACATACTGTGAAACTTCTTTTGTAATGGGATCAGCTATGTTCGTTTGTAGCTGGTGTTTATACAGCGCATCTTGCGTTGTGATGATATTCTCAATCTCAGAACTGCTCTGGGCTTCTTGTAAAGACAATGTAGAAAGTAATATATTTTCGTTCGGGATTGTCTTGGCAACCCCCTTCAATTCAGCAAGATACCGGTGCGCTTGCACAAGCTCGCGAAGAACATCTGGTGTTTCAATTAATCCTTTAGGTGGTAACGGTTCTAATACTAATGAACTCATATTCTCTAAATCCTGCATTTTTGAGAAGGTTTGACTTATCTTCTCAATAATACGATTTTTTGAGAAGATTGCCAGTTATTTTCTCAATTTTCAGCAAAAATGAGTAGAAGATGTAATCGATACGTCATTTTCCAAATATGCAAATAAAACCTCATAAACGTATCGAAGAAAACTGCGCAACAAAAACTATTGATTGACCTGCATCACAACGGATCACGTCTGAGTATATATTTGATATCGTGGAACAAAATTTCACCCTCCGTTTTTGGAAAGCGGCGAACAGAAATATCTTCTTTGTTTCGCAAACGTTTAGATGCTTTTTGCCAATAAAATTTTCGTAGCTCTTTATCGGGAATATCTTCATTCTGTAGCGACAACACTGTTTCTGTATGTGATGCCGCAAAAATTTCTTTAACCGCTTGTACAAAATTATCATTAACCGATGGCAATTCCACAGAAGTAAAACGCCGAATAGCCAATTCTATGACGTATTGCAATGCGGCGTCTTTCTCTGTTTTGAATTTGGGGTATCTTTCAGTCATGCGTTTTTTAAATGTTTGCGACTCGGAATAATAAAAAAGCATTTCCAGTACATGTAAATTAATACTGCCATTTTCATCGAGCAACATGTGCCCGAACCCGTTAAATAAATCTGGGAAATCAATACACCACTTAAAGAGTCTACCGCGTATATCGGCATAGCGATCCCTGACTGTTCTTTCTGTCATTTTAGTAGCTCTGGCGGCTTGTTGAACAGAATAGTCTCGCGCGTAACATTCAATCAGTTGCAGAATTTTGTATTCTGAATATTTTGCTGATTTAGCGTACCGATTTTGCGGTTTACTCTTAGGAGTTTTTTGTTTTTTTAACACCATATAAGCACATTATAAATCAATCGCTTAAATAGGTTCTCGTTAAGGTTTGCTTCCCAAGCAATCTGGCACATCCCCTTGACGGCTGATAAGCTCCGTTTCACCAACACTGATCCTCTTAAAAGGATTTGCTTTTTTTAAAAGGCAAAAACCCTTTTCAATCGAAATCAAAAGAGGATCAGCACCCCATGACACCCTTTGAAACATTTCTTATTCCTGGCAAATATGTGCTCGGACTTATTCTGAGTTTCTTACAAGTTTATACAGAAGACATCGAACCTACGCTTCTTATAGTTTTTGCCGGTTTCATAAGCTGGGTAATCTGGATGGCTATTTTACGGGTCATCTGGGCCATTACATTAAGGATTTTCGGCTTTGATTCAGGAAGGCGGTTCTGATGGACGCACTTTATTTACCTGGAATCTATATAGCTGAGTTGAGCGAGTTTCCACCTGAAGACATTGCCTTTCAGGCGATTGTGTACGGCATAAATATTCCACTCTATGCTTTCGTAGCGCGGACAATCATTATATTCACAGCCAGGTTACTTGGTTTATATCATCCATCCCAATATCGCTATTGGCCGCGCTTACCTTGGCGCATACTTTTCAAAGCTTGTCTTGAAATAAAGCGTTGGTATGAGCGTGTTTTCCAGATGGGCCACCATGCGACCGGTGGTTTCGCCGGACTACTGGAAGCCTTCTCATTACTTTACAAACCTTGAAATGGTTTAATGCAACAGGACACTTCTAGAGGCAGATTTATAATGTCATTAGAGGTGAATATGAATACACAAACAAAACGAGTGAATCCGAAATATACACTTGAATTTAAACAAGATGCGGCAAGGTTAGTTAATGAA
>JAJFJH010000426.1 GCA_021774155.1 Nitrosomonas sp. | reverse complement strand
TTAACCAATTTAGAAAACTGGGTGTTTGCCGAAGAAAATGCTCAAAGATTGCGCTACGAGATTGATCCAAGATGGTATGGCGAGTTACCACGCACTTATTTCTTGAATAAAAATCATGAGCGCCACGGTGTTAGTGGTGCTCTATCACACGAAGATTACGACCATATTCTCAAGGCCATCCTGGATTAAAAAGTCATGTGTTCAGTCGCCAACGTTGTGTTACCTAAAAGAAGCGCTAGATTAAGTGTGCTGATAATACTTATTTGCTTAAGTAGCTTAATGATATTCGGTTGTTCAATGAACCCGCCGCATGAAGTAAAAGTAACTGAAAATAAATCGTCAGAATCGATAAAAAATGCAGTCTATTCGAAATCAACATTTGGTCTGTACGATATTTCAACCTTTGATGTCTATGTGGATGGTCAAATTATTCATGTCCTTGCTGGTGGTAAGCAGTCTTCAGATGATCAGCACATCGTTATCCGCTATACACGCTCTGAAGATGGTGGAGATCGCTGGGAAAATTCAGTGGCGATTGATGATGGTTTTCCTACAACAATAGCGAGTCGTGGTAATGATATTCAGCTGGCTGTCAACGGTAAGTATTTGGTCGCACTTTGGCAAACCGAAGGAGAATTGCCAGGGATGGGGCCTATGGTCAGTGCTTATTCCTCTGACAATGGGAAAACATGGCGTAGAGGCCTTAATCCCGCCGCAAACAATGATGGTAGTCAAGCCCATATTGATTTGATTGTGGATCAGCATGGTAATTTTCATGTTATTTGGTTAGAAGACCCCGATGAAAATGGCTATCAAGGCCTTCGCTATTCTCGGTCTACGAATCACGGCAAACAATGGCGCCAACCAGTCACCTTGGATGAGTCAACCTGTTCATGCTGTTGGAATACCTTTGCACTGTCTCCTGATAATAAGCTGAATATACTTTATCGCGATATGACTCCCCGGGATATGTCACTCATACAATCTTCGGATGCAGGTTTAACGTGGCAACGCCCTAGTACTGTCGGTGATTTTCAATGGCAATTTAATGGCTGCCCACATGTGGGCGGCGGTTTAAAGACTGTTGAGGTCAATGGTGCTGTTCAATTACACAGCGTTGTTTGGACCGGCGTCCAGGAAAGCCCAGGTTTATATCACCTTTACTCAGATGAAGATGGTCAACGTTGGTCAGTACCAGAGAATCTCGGCAATGTAGCTATTAATGGTGATGTTGCGGTGCGTGGTCGACATAATGTCGCGGCGATCTGGAACGAAATGGAAGCTGAGGGCCTGAGTATTTTTTATGCTAAGTCAGAAAATGGTGATTCAACTTGGTTAACACCTCATCGCTTGACTCAGGCAGAAAACGCTGCCACTCACCCAAGATTGGTCGCAACGAAACATGGATTTTTAGCCATGTGGACTGAAAAGCCAAATATGCAACCAGGCCAATTAGCATGGCAGACTTTTAAATAACGGAGAGTCAGTTTTATTCTGGATCAATGTCTTTGATTTGGGTGTCATGTTTTCTAATCATGTTCAATCAGTGACAGACAGGCAAGTTTTATAAGTGTTTAATTAATCAACAGGAGGGTAATTTATGACGCGTTTCCGCAACATTATTTCTTTAAACCTAGTGCTATTTTTGGCATTCATTTCAATGTTAATCGTACCGTTAACGGCCTTATCGCATGCGGTCATGGTCGAATCTGAACCTAAAAAAGACAGCGTCATTACTAAATCTCCCAGGCAAGTGGATGTTTGGTTTAACGAACAAGTAAGGAGTGCTCATAAGGCGCTTGCAGTCATTAACAGTGCAGGTGAACGTGTTGATAATAAAGATATTAAACAGGAAGTCTTTGATCCATCTCATATCTATATCACTACGCCAAAACTCCCGCCTGATACTTATACAGTGCGATATCGAGTGATGTCAGCAGATACACATATTATCTCTGGCAGATTCAATTTTACAATTGAAGAGCCTAACTAATAGGCAATCAATACCTGCAATCCATAGGAGTCCACGTCATGATGAAATTGCTTTCTACTAAACAATTATTACCTGTTTTATTTGTCAGTATCTTCTTGTTACCTGCATGTAGTCCGAAAGATAAAACTGCCCCCGTACAGTTTGATTATAATCAATCAGTTGGTTGTCTTGTTACAAACGATTTTTATGCGGTTTATTTTAGTGCATATATAAAACCTGAAGGTAATCTGGCAGAAACTAAAGGAAAAGATAGAGATAAGCTATTAAGATCATATTGTAAAAGTATTCCTAAGCCAGGTTTAATTTACCTCACTGCTGATTTGGTTGATGATGATGTCAGAGAGGCGCCTGTCAGTATTCGCTTAGTTGAGCAAGAACTCATTGGGGATGACGAAAAAATTGCTGAAAACTTTAGAGATATAAGAACGGTATCAGAAGTGGAATCTAAGTTGTATCCCCGAGGTGTTGTGCAAACACAAGTCGAGTTGGATAAAAATGGCTATTACGCGCTGTATCTTATGATAGGTGAAGGCAATGTGATAGCTGAAGAAGATATATTAAAAATTCCATTTGTGGTTGGTATTGACCCCGATGCAGTATCTTTGTGGCATCAAGTGTTAACAATTATAGGTGTTATTTTAGGTGCATTGATGCCTATTACGATTGGTCTGATAATTTTGTCACCCATACTTCCGATCAAGGAATGGATGCAACAGTTAAACAGGATTAATATGTTTTCTAGCCGAAAGCGTAGTATTGAAAGTTAATCTGAACATTGCACCAATATACTGGTTTTAAACTTGCTCTGACCTGAATTGAACGACCATGCTCTCTACGCCGCAGGATATCCTCCGGTCACGAGCACGCTCAATTCAGGTCAGTTCAGCGTTTAAATTCCTGCAACTGGTGAAATGTTCAGGCTAGATTGGATAAGGGAGTGATTAGAAAGCTGTCATCGTCACATTCACGAAGATGACAGCTTTCTCCATGATGAACAGTATCGGTAGCGCAAGACCTGAGGGTGGTGTAATGGAGAATCCTGGCAACAAGTAATTAGAGTCCACTCAAAAAAAGCAACCCATTGATTATTGGTATTTATTTTTCTTTCTGTGGTATAATAATGCAAGCAAAACAACGAGATAACTCAAAAAAGCTTGCACATGATCACATACAAAAGCCAAAAGCAACTCACC
>JAJFJH010000425.1 GCA_021774155.1 Nitrosomonas sp. | reverse complement strand
CATTAACTAACCTTGCCGCATCTTGTTTAAATTCAAGTGTATATTTCGGATTCACTCGTTTTGTTTGTGTATTCATATTCACCTCTAATGACATTATAAATCTGCCTCTAGAAGTGTCCTGTTGCATTAAACCATTTCAATATTGTGTGAGTTTTATCACAGATCATATCGTCAAACAGCATTACTCTTCATCTATTAACTGGTCATCGTGTGTCTCTTGTGACTTGCTAAGTTAGATGTTGACTAAAATTAAATTTCTAAGGTAAGAAAAATGAGAGATATGGCAAAGCGTATTAGATTGTTTTTGTTATCGGTGTGGTTTTTAGGTTTTCATGTCAATGTGCATGCAGAGATTGCGTCATTAGAGTTGCCTACGCAAGGCCAAACTTTTTCTGTAAAAACAGTGCAGATTCAAGGTAACACTCTACTTCCTGACAATGAACTTGCTGCATTGGTTCTTCATGTCGTTGGCAGTAAGCAGACTTTAGATAATCTTACGGATGCAGCGGCAGCGGTGCAACAAGCTTATCGTGAGGCCGGGTATGGTGGTGTTGTGGCTTTCATACCGGAGCAAGAGTTGTCGAATGGAAATATTATCATTCAAGTGGCTGAGGGTAAGATTACAAAAGTGCTTATCTCAGATAATAAAAGGTACGATGAGACCAATATACTCGGTAGTCTCCCACGCTTGCACAAAGGTGAAACACCTTCTGTCCGTGACATTAATCGCAATATTCAGCTAGCTAACGAGAATCCAGCAAAAAATTTACGTGTTGCATTGTTAGCTGGCGTTAAGCCAGGTGAAATAGACGCAGATATTAAGGTAACTGAAGAGAAACCGCTGAGACTGTTGCTTGGAATCGATAGTGCAGGTACACCCAGGACAGGTAATTTTCGTTCAAATGTTGGGATTCAACATGCGAATTTATGGAATCTAGACCATATTGGTACTTTCCAGTTTCAAACTTCTCCTACTCGCCCCGATCTTGTTCAGATTTATAGCGTGGGCTATCGGTTGCCACTTTACAATAAATTCTCTGCTATTGATTTCTTCTATGCGCATTCGAGCGTTGATACCGTTACCACCTCAACCCCAGCCGGTCCATTAGGATTTACGGGTAAGGGCGATGTGGCAGGCTTTCGGGCGCATCATTACTTATCTCGTTTGGGCGAATACGATCATCGTCTGACATTCGGGTGGGACTGGCGCCATTTTAATAATAATTGTTCTATTGGTGACGCCGGGTCAGCTGGGTGTGGCCCTGCAGCAGCAGATGTAACCATTACGCCATTGAGCCTGGGTTATACGGGTCAGTCAAAAGGGCCAAAACTTTCATGGGGTTTTAATACATCCATTTCGGGTAATGTCGGCGGTAGTAGTCATGCGAATTTTAATGCTGCGCGCCCAGATGCTGAAAGGCATTATGCCATATGGCGTTTTTTCGCATTTAGTAATCTTTCTCTTCCCGCTGGTTTTGGTTTGGCAGCGCGCCTTTCAGCGCAATATAGCCCACATGCATTGGTTCCTGGTGAACAATTCGGTATTGGCGGTGGTGGTAGTGCAATGGGTGGATTTGTCAGCGTACGTGGTTATCGCGAAAGAGAAGTTGTCGGTGATTATGGTACTTTCGTAAATTTGGAAGGGTTGGGTCCTGATTTTGCCAAAATTATTAATGTTGAAAAAGTTAGTCTGCGCCCACTTATTTTCTTTGATTTCGGTATGGCCGGAAACAATGATGGCAAAAACTGCATGACGAATGACACAAACTGCACGCTTGCAAGCGTTGGCGGTGGTATACGTTTTGCCATAGGCAAACAATTCTCAGGTCGTCTTGATTTTGGTCATGCACTACAGGATGGGAACCAAAAGGCTGCCGGTACAACCCGCGGACATTTATCTGTGAATTTTTATTACTGAGTAGATCATGACCTGTTGGCGAAAACAAATATCAAATCGTATGCAACTGAAAAAGGAAACAACTCTCATGAAAGTACAATGCAATTTCAATCGAGCATTTGATTCGAGTGTGTTTTTAAGCAACAACTCTAGTAAGTTGGTTCGTTTATCTATTTTTCCGGCACTACTTTCATTGTTTTTATTGCTGGGTCTCATGCCTTCAAGTCACGCTCAGTTACCCATTGATCCAAGTGTGATGCATGGTCATGCGGTAATCGATACGGTTGGTAACCATATGACCGTGATAAACAGTCCCGATACCATTCTCGATTGGCAGAGTTTTTCTATTGATGCTAATCACGGTGTACATTTTCAACAACAAGATGCAGCCAGCCAAGTGTTGAATCGTGTCACAGGTAATGACCCGTCACAGATATTTGGTAGCCTCACGAGTAACGGTGGTATTTGGTTGATTAATCCGCATGGTGTTTTGTTTGGTGAAAGTTCTCGTGTTGATGTGGGTGGACTTGTCGCATCGACACTTGATATTTCCAATCTTGATTTTCTAGCGAATCAATACAACTTTAATGCAGTGGGTGATATTACTAACGGTGTAATTAACCGGGGTGAGATCCGTACAACTTTGGGTGGTCGTGTCTGGTTAATGGGGGGGCAGGTAGTAAACGAAGGTTTAGTTCAAGCGCCGGATGGTAATATCGTGCTTGCTGCTGGTAAGAGTATTGAGCTAGTTGATTCAGGCGCCCCAGATGTGATTGTGCGCGTGAGTGCACCAGAAAATGAAGCGGTTAATTTGGGTGTGCTAGTAGCCAACAATGGCAATGTAGATGTGCATGGAAGCATCGTAAACCAGTCCGGTATCGTCCGTGCTAATAGCGTTAATACGGATGCGGCCGGTCGTGTGGTCTTAAAGGCAAGTCAGACGCTGGCTTTATTCGAGAACAGTCAAACCCAAGCTGATAATGGTGTCATTAAACTTGAAGCAAACAAGCTTAACAATAGCGGTGAAGTTAGCGGCCACGATATAACACTCACTGCAGAAGAAATTTTGCAACAGGGCAATATTAATGCTTTAGGTGGTGATGTCACCATGACCGCAGAATCTTCCATTTATTTAGATGGTCAGGTTGATGTGTCTAATCTGCATGGGTCGGGCGGGAATATCCAACTTAATACAGGGAAACTGGAAGGCATGACTGGCGGTAGCTTGCGTGCCGATGGCGAGCAAGGTGGCAATATTCGAATTGAAGGTCGTGATACGGCTACATTTTCCTCCACGCTGTCTGCTATTGGCAATACTCAAGGCGGGGATATTGAAGTAACCGGCGAGAAAGTATATCTGCTCAACGCTGATATCAATGCGTCGGGTAGTTCTAAGGGTGGTGTCGTACATCTGGGTGGTGGTTGGCAGGGTAGTGGCGATTTGCCTCACGCTAGAGAAGTTTTGATCGGTGTTGGAAGTGAGGTCAAAGCTGACGGTAATAATAGTGGTGGTGAAATAGCTGTTTGGTCAACGCAACGAAGTGAACACTATGGGTTATTGCAGGCAAGAGATGGTGGACGCATTGAATTCTCTTCCAGGGGTGAGATTAGATTAGCAGGAGATCTGCAAGCTGGAGTAGGTGGTAACGTGTTGCTTGATCCAAAGAACCTTATCATCACCGATAATCCACCAGATAGTTTGGCATTGGTGCGCAAAGTTTTTGCAGGAAGTGTCAATGGTCAGCCATTGCTTGAGAGTGGCGATAACTTTGGTCTATCAGTGGAGCTTGATGGTGATCGGATGGTGGTGGGTGCTCCCAGTAACAGTAATGGTGGCGCTGTACATTTATTTACTGGTGTAGATGCGGAAAACAACGCAGGACTTACTTGGCAGAGAAAGCTGGCTTCTGGTATCGATGGTATGCGTGCATTGCAAAATTCTGACTCCTTTGGAACAGCGGTAGCTTTAGATGGTGATCGGTTGGTAGTAGGTGCAAGGGGAGCGTTGTTAGGGGATGGTAATAGTGGTGCCGTGCATATGTTTAATGGTGTCGGTGAGGACTTTTCTGGGCTGACCTGGCGGAACGAACTAGCCTCTGGTACTGGTGCTGACCAAATGCCTGTACTTAATGATTTTGATTTCTTTGGCACAGCTTTGGCATTGGATGGGGATCATTTGGCAGTTGGTGCATCAGGCGATAGTATTGCTGGTGGCAATCGTGGTGCAGTGTATTTATTTAATGGTGTGGAGACTACTAACTTCACAGGGCTAACTTTGCAGACGAAGCTTGCCTCAGATGATGGCGCCATTGCTATGCCTCCATTAGCTGATTCTGATTTTTTCGGCTGGTCTCTGGCGTTGAATACAGATCTGCTGGCAGTAGGAGCTTTAAATGATAGTACTGCTACTAATAATCGCGGCGCGGTACACTTGTTTTCTGGTGTGGAAACTAATGACTTCGCGGGATTAACTTGGCAGAACAAACTAACCTCAGCTAATGGCGCTACGGGTATGCCCGTGTTGGCGGATTCTGATTTTTTTGGTTGGTCGTTAGCAATGGATAATGACTTTCTGGCTGTCGGGGCATTCGGTGATGACACTGCAGGCAACAATCGCGGCGCTGTGTACTTATTTACAGATGCGACAGGAGATTTCTCAAAAATTACGTTACAGGAGAAAATTGCATCTAACCTTGGCGCAAATAATATGCAGGCGCTTGCAGATGGAGATGGTTTTGGCTGGTCGGTAGCACTCGATGGAGACCGTCTGGCAGTTGGAGCTTCTGAAAATAATGAGGGTAGTAGCGTTTATTTGTTTGACGGGTTATCCAAATTAGATGATGTGATAAGAGGAACTACTTTTGCAGCGGATCCTTCTGTTACAAGTTATATTAGGCCGGCCACACTTACCGCATTGCTTGATTCTGGTAACTCAGTCGAACTCCAAGCTAACAACGACATTGAAGTGCAATCTGCAATTAATGTCAATAATACCAGCGAAAACGGTGTTCTATCATTGCAAGCAGGGCGCAACATAACAATTGACGCGAACATTACAACCGGTAATGCTGACTTTACTGCGGTGGCTGGAGATGTTGACGCGATTGCTAATTTGAATGATGGTACGTCATTGAAGGATGAGGGTACACCAATGCTCACTATCACAAATAATGCTAGCTTGGATATCGGTACCGGCACAGTTGTTTTGGCTGCAGTGGACGGTGATTTTATCAATAGGAATGGTGACTCGGCTGTTTTGACCAGTGGAGAAGGGCGTAGGTTAATTTACGCGAACAGTCCTGCGACCAGCATTGAAGGGTTCTCGGAAACTAGTAATGATAGGGCCTTTAATCAGCCCTTTGTACCTGGTAGTACACCTGAAGCAGCAAGTAGTGGTAATTGGTTCCTCTATAACAGTACCGCAGAAATAGACACTGCCACGGAACAAGAAACCGTGAATACCTTAGTACAGAATCTTAATGCCGCCGTATCTGGCGCTAGGCCTATTCTAGCTGAGCCAACTAGAAGTGGTGTAATTGATACGACAGCCTCTAGTGCATTTAATCAAGATTTTCTTAATTTGGTGTTAGCACAGCAAAGTTTTGGTCTACTCGATCTTAAGCGTATGAGTCAAGATGATAAGCAACAACTCCTAATTTATAGAAAAGAGTTTAAAGAGAAACTCTTTGCTGAAGCTATTTACAAACTAGAGCTGGATCCTAGTTTGGCTGATGTGCCTATTTGTACAGATTTGAAGGAGTTGGATCAGGGAATTTGCAGAATATCTGAAACTCAACGTGACGAATATAAATCCAAGAAAGTCCTTGAGCAACGAAGGAGCAGAAGTGCCACAAATATCATCAATATTCCGCAGATTGAGCGCAAATATGTCGTGCTTTTCGGTATTGACCAGTATACGGATACGACGATACCGCCATTGGAGAATGCAGTTTTCGACGCGCAGACACTTGGTAATGTATTTGCAAATTATATGGGATACGAAGTGCGTGTAGTCAAGAATGCAACACGGGCAGATATGGTGCGTACTTTAAATCAACTGTCTATCGACATGGAACCCAGTGATAGCGTTGTAGTTTACTACGCTGGGCATGGTTATACGTTGAAACAAACAGGTAATGGCTATTGGATTCCAGGAGACGCTACAGCAACTGACCCTGAGGGTTGGATTTCTAACGATAGTATTTCACAAATGTTGAAAGGCATAAACTCAAAGCAAATAATGTTGGTTTCTGACAGTTGTTATTCCGGCATTTTTGCAAGTGAATCGCAATCTGGGTTCGGCGATACTACTGGAAATCCGGGTGATATTCTTAATAAACGGTCTGTTCCTGCCATGGCTTCTGGTGGAGATGAACCTGTGGCGGATGAGGGCAGAGAAGGACACTCCATTTTTGCCTGGTATCTCATACAGGAAATAAAGAATGTTGGATCATGGAAGGCGGGAATTAACTTGTTTAGAGAAGTCCAGACTAAGGTAAGTCAAAGTTTCCCGCAAACACCACAATATGGCGGGGTTATTTCTGCTGGGCATGAAGATGGCGGTGATTACTTGTATGAATTCAGAAGACTGGAAGATTTGCAATAAGGGTTATAGCTTTTCTTGATAAAGATGCGATAAATGAATCAAGCGAAAAATCAGACGGGAAGAATTATTTTTTTGTCGACTAATAGTTAGTTAATGGAGGGAATTAAGGTGATAAGTAAAACGGACAGCGGCCTGCTTGACAAAGTTTTTTTTCTTGTAGCTAATTTACCTGGTTCCGAGACGTTGCGTAATAATATTATGGAAGTTTTCGAAGAAACGGGAGATTGGAGTCAAGTTTCAACGTTAGTTGATGATTATATGAATCAGCTGATAACCCAAGACGAAGTTGGGATTAATGGCGTTGCAAAGTCATTGTTTGAAAACGGCATGAACTTGAGGTTTTCTATTCCAGAAATAGAACAAATAATAGCTAATTTTCTGCGAGAAGGCATTGATTCATGGCCAACAAAGGTGTTTGTCTACTTTATTACGCCGCAATTAATAAGTAGTACTCCTGCTGATAATACTGAGGGGGTTGCATTGGCTAGTGATATCGTACTCACTTTTAATGAGAATGTTAAAGCGGGAGCAGGAAATATAGAAATCAGCGATGGCAATAATGATGTCCGTCTGATAGATGTAAGTAGCGATCAGGTCGTATTTAATGGGGATATCGTTACCATCAACCCAACAAATGACCTGGAACTTAGTAAAATTTACAGCGTTCAGATGGCCAGTGGTGTTATTACTGATTCCGAAGGCAGTCCATATTTAGGTATCAGCGATACTACGACGCTAAATTTTGCTACAACGTTTACAGGCCCTCCTCCCCCACCATCGTTAGCGTTTGATAAACAAGTTATCGGTGTTGATATCGCAGGTGATGGTTTTCTCAATGCGGCCGGTGATGTGATTGATTACCGGTTGGTAGTGACTAACATAGGTAATCAAACCTTAACCAATGTAGTGGTGATCGATACGCTGACGGGTTTGAGCGAGACGATAGCCAGCATGGCGCCGGGCGGATCGCAAGACATTGCCACTAGCTATACGCTCACGCAAGCTGATCTCGACAGCAATGGCACGGTGGAAGACGCTATCGCAGGATCCATCGGTAATACCGCAACTGCAGACAGTGATCAGACCGATCTGGCAGTTGGCAGTGAGCAAGTGCCGCTGGAAGTGTTTCCATCTTTAGCGCTTGATAAGCAATTTATCGGCATTGATGATGGTGAAGGTGACGGCATTCTCAATGCGGCCGGCGAGGTGATTGATTACCGGTTGGTAGTGACCAACGCGGGTAACCAGACCTTAACCAATGTAGTGGTGATCGATACGCTGACGGGTTTGAGCGAGACGATAGCCAGCATGGCGCCGGGCGGAGTGCGAAACATTGCTACTAGCTATACACTCACACAGGCTGACATCGACAGCAATGGCACGATGCAAGATGCTATCGCGGGCTTTATTGACAACACAGCGACAGCGAATAGCGATCAGACTGGCCCGGTAGTTGACAGTGAGCAAGTGCCGCTCACGTTTGATTTGTTA
>JAJFJH010000424.1 GCA_021774155.1 Nitrosomonas sp. | reverse complement strand
CAACACCAAGTTTCAATAGCCATATTTCACACATGATTCTTAATCCTTATTGGAATATTCCGCTCAGTATCGCCCGCAAAGATTTATTGCCGAAACAGCAGCAGAATCCCGAGTTTTTTACTGATGCTGGCATCAAAGTTTATGCGAACTACAATTACGAGGCAGCGGCATTAGACCCCGCCGCCATTAATTGGCATGAAATCAAAAAAGGGTTTCCCTATATTTTGCGACAAGATCCCGGTGAAAATAATGCACTGGGTACGATTAAATTTATGTTCCCTAATCCTTTTGATATTTATTTGCATGACACCCCCTCAAAATTATTATTTCAAAAAGATATTCGCACTTTTAGTTCAGGTTGTATTCGACTGGAAGCGCCATTAAAACTAGCCGCCTTTGCACTTGGTATAGACAGCACACCGGAAGAATTCACCGCCGAATTAAAGAGTGGAGAGACAATAAAAGTTAATTTAACTCAACGTTTACCGATTTATCTGGTATATATTACAACTTGGGTAGATGAGTTAAATAAGGTACATTTCTCGCCTGATACTTACGGACGAGATAAGCGCGCACTACGCTATGCTGGTTGGTAGACACTTATTTTTGGAGAAGACATGCGGACACAAAAACTTAACAATGATTGCAATCAATTAAAAGATGAGCCTGACAATAATCGTCGACAGTTTCTAAAAACGGGCATCAGCGCCTGCGCCTTATTGGCATTACCACTGGCAACAACCAAATCCTTCGCAAATGTTTTATCGCCAAATGAAAGAAGCTTAGCCTTTCTTAATCTACATACTGGCGAACGCACTCAGTCCACTTATTGGGCTGAAGGCCAATATATTCCTGAAGCACTTCAAACCATCAGAAATGTATTACGTGATCATCGTAGCGGTGATTTACATACAATGGATACGGAGCTGTTTAACCTGCTGCACCTACTCCATAGTAGATTAGGTGCAAAGCAAGAATTTCATGTGATTTCTGCCTACCGCTCCCAAAAAACAAACGCAATGCTGGCTGGTCGTAGTGATGGTGTAGCAAAACAAAGCTTGCACACGCAAGGCAAAGCGATAGATATTCGCCTACCAGGACATCAATTAACTGACCTTAGAGCAGCAGCTCTATCACTAAAAGTCGGCGGTGTGGGCTATTATCCAAAATCAGATTTTATACACATTGACACTGGGCGCACACGTTCTTGGGGTGGTTAGCCCGCATAGTTCATCAGTACGTTAAAATATTTTTAACGGGGTTATGATGGCAACGGCATTGGTTTTACCCGGCTTCTCACCAAACAAACACCGATAATCTGTATACACATTACGCCGCTCATTAATCCATTCACTTAATCGTTTTGGCCGGACTGCACCGCAATCATTCTGACATTACTCATATAAGCATTGGGCCAATGCATGTTAATAGTGAGCCCTTTATTATTAGTAAAAGAAATTGCAAATTTAGGGGAGCCGATTGGGTTTGAAAGAATTGAAATTGATTCAATCGCTCAAAAATATCTTTCATTGGGGAACGCTAAAGAACAGGTAGTTGATAACTTTATCTCTTTAAAATTTACGAGAAGAATTCAGTTTCTTGAAGGCTGGATTGTGAACAATATGATCATGTGTTTTTGAGAGGAATTTATGATTTTTAGATTTATGAGTCCAGAAATTTTCTTATAATACCAACGTATCGAGTTGGAATTGATATCGGTTTCCAAAAAGTGAAACTACAATTTTATCAACTCGACATAATACCAGGGATTTTCAACAGACCTCCTGAGCAAGTGCAGATAATGCAAACATTGAATCACCTGGCACCCTTGCACCAAATACGCCTACCTCAGCGGCAACTTATCTAGCTCTTCATCATCACCGTCTTCTTTAACACGCCGAATACCAAATGAAACGCCGGGTGGGATACCCATTGATAAATTAATGCTGCTAACGCGGTAGTTGGAGCCGCGTGTTTTCAGAATCGCATTCACTTTTTCTTGCTTATCAGTTGCCTTAATGATGGTGTCTGCAATCACTTGATCACTGCTAAATTCTACTGTCTTTTCAGCAACTTTATTCGACAACTCTTTTGCTTTATCCAGAAAGCTCATATCTACCTCACGGTCATTTCACCATGGCTTACGAACGCTCGTAAGCCAGCACGGGAGCCAGCCACATCTCCGCTTCATCCATTGTCCAACCTTTACGCTTGGCATAGTCTTCGACTTGATCTTTACCAATTTTTCCTACAGCAAAGAAAGTTGAATCCGGGTGCGCAAAGTAAAAACCCGAAACAGCCGCAGTAGGTACCATGGCAAAGGACTCGGTGATAATAATATCTGTATTTTTGGTGGCATCCAACAACTGGAACAATGGCCCTTTTTCCGTATGATCAGGGCAAGCAGGATAACCCGGCGCTGGGCGAATACCGCGATATTCTTCTTTAATCATTTGTTCGTTATTCAGGTCTTCATCGGCCGCATAACCCCAGAACTCGCGACGCACACGCATATGCATATGCTCAGCAAAGGCTTCTGCCAAGCGATCGGCTAATGCTTTGAGCACAATCGCACTGTAATCATCATTAGCCTCCTCAAAGGCTTTGACGCGCTCATCAATACCAAACCCAGCTGCTACAGCAAATAAGCCAATACTGTCTTTAATCCCTGTTTCTTTAGGTGCAATAAAATCTGACAAGCTTCGATTGGGTTTTCCTGTTGGCTTAAGGGTTTGTTGGCGCAAACAATGATAGGTCATGGCAATCTTACTGCGCGTTTGATCAGTATAAATTTCGATATCATCCCCAACCGAATTCGCCGGGAACAAGCCAATCACGGCGTTAGCACTTAACCATTTTTGATCAACAATTTTCTTCAGCATAATTTGCGCGTCGTGAAATAAACCCGTCGCTGTTTCACCCACCACTTCATCATCTAAAATGGCCGGATAACGCCCTGCCAGCTCCCACGCTTGAAAGAACGGTGTCCAGTCGATATAGGGTACTATCTTCTCTAATGGATAATTATTTAGCGTACGAACCCCCATTAATGCAGGCTCATGGAC
>JAJFJH010000423.1 GCA_021774155.1 Nitrosomonas sp. | reverse complement strand
GCAACGCCTGCGTGATGTGTCTGTATCGCAAAACAAAGTAGCGGACGTCATGCTCAAACGCGATGCCGTCGACGACGCACTCACCCTATTCCAAGCTTCCTTGGCAACAAGTGAACAGATTTTGCAGACTTACGGCGACAGCGAGCAACGCCTGCGTGATGTGTCTGTATCGCAAGATAGAGTCGCGGACGTCATGCTCAAACGCGATGCCGTCGACGACGCACTCGCCCTATTCCAAGCTTCCTTGGCAACCTGTGAACAGATTTTGCAGACATACGGCGACAGCGAGCAACGCCTGCGTGATGTGTTTATTTCATATGTTAAGTTAGCTTTCTGTTTTTCTGAAAACAAACCAAAGCAATGTGCCTTATTATGTGAAGCACTGAGATACAATGAAAAACGTTTATTGAATTATCCACAATATGCGGCACAAACCATTACCGAACATGAACAGCTGCTACAAATCTCCGAGCCATTTTTACAAGCACTTAACGACGAAACCGTTAACCATCAATTCAATAGTTTCCAGCAAAATCTAGCGCGTTTTAAACAGAATAGGGGTATTTAAGCAACTTCAAATCAAACCGGCTGGCGGCATGCCAGCAAACCCGACCACCCTTAAATCTGGCAAACTCACGCTAATGTGCAAATCACGGGAATGACAACATGATTGAATCAGCGCTTTCTCAGATAAGCCGTCATACCCGCTGCCGTTAAAATACACCAAACGGCGAAAATAGCACCGGGCAAGGCAGTTGCTGCCGAAAAGTGTTTGAGCGCAAGTGCAACGCCCAAACCGGCGTTTTGCATGCCGATTTCTATCGACAACGCAATTTGAAGCTTCTTCTCAAAACCATACAACTTGGCTAATTGCCAACCTGCGAGGTAGCCGACCAAATTAACCATCACCACAATCAGAAACAGTTGCATGCCCATATCAGCAATACGTTCCTGATTAGCGGCCACCGCATAACTGCAAATAATGACAATTGACAGCACCGCAATGGCAGGTGCGATTTCACCCATCACGCGCGTTTTATCACCCATTAAATGTTTCACAATCATGCCAAGGATGATAGGCAGAACCACAATGAGAATAATCGTTTGCATCATCGGCCAAAACGGGATAGGCAATAACGCACCACCCAGCCATTCGACTAAAGCGGGTGTTAACAAAGGTGAAAGTAACGTGGCAACCGTAGTCAACGCAATTGAATAGGCCAAAGCGCCACCCGCCAAATAAACCACCACATTGCTCGCCATAGCGCCGGGGGCACAAGCGACGATGATCAAACCCAATGCAATGTCATTCGGCAAGCCGCTGCTATAAGCCGCAATCGCGCCGAGAAATGGCATTACCGTATATTGTGTCAATAACCCAAGACCAATTTGCTTAGGCTGATGGCGAACCTGTTTTAACTCGCTCGGATCCAAAACCACGCCCAGCGAGAACATGGTTGCCGCAAAAAACCAGAGAAAAAAATGCTCAAAAATCAGAAACACATGGGGAAATATATAAGCTGCGATCGCTGCGGCTAATGTTAATGGGGCTAGATTGTTGCTGATGAGCTTGAATATTTTCATATACCTAGTCCCAATATGGCACCAGCACATTAGATTCTGGTCTGTCACCCATATGTTGATATACCTTTGGAAAATTGATTGAAAAGCAATAGTAACTGGGGCAACAGAGCATATTCAGACACACGAGTGAAATAGGCGGGTTAAGAGGTCGACGATTTAGCCGGTTTTATTATTCCCGCATAAGCAAGGAACATCAGCCACAACCCCACGACCAAAAGCCCACCGGCCTCATTTCCAGCGGGATTTGCTTCGTTATAGAAAATTGGCTCATGCCAGTTAATAAAAGCTGCTCGAACCAATGCACCGGTGATAGCTAACAACCCCAGCACCATATAACTCAAGCGCGACAAAGGACGAGATATGGCACCCACTGATAATAAGGCAGTCACGCCGTAGATGATGACCCAGCCATACCAAAGCTTCGTACCATACTGCTCAAAATCATTGAATTGCCAATAAGTAAACAACGAAAAAACTACCGCCGCAAAGAAACATGTGTATTTCATTACTTTTCCCTTCACTTAATACCTTGTTATTAAATAGCGAGGTGAAACCTATCAAACGCTAGGATCATGTAACGTCGTTATAGCCCTAGATCAGACCAAATCGTATCAACCTTTTCTTTTGTCGCCGAATCCATCGCAATAGGCGTCCCCCACTCACGGTTCGTCTCACCCGGCCATTTATTCGTCGCATCCAACCCCATCTTTCCGCCCAAGCCTGAAACAGGGCTAGCAAAATCCAGATAATCAATCGGCGTATTTTCAACAATCAAGGTATCTCGCGCTGGATCAACACGGGTGGTAATCGCCCAAATGACTTCTTTCCAGTCGCGAATGTTCACGTCATCATCAGTGACAATGATGAACTTGGTGTACATAAATTGGCGTAAAAAGCTCCAGATACCAAACATGACGCGCTTACTATGCCCAGCATATTGTTTTTTCATACTCACCACTGCCATGCGGTACGAGCAACCTTCGGGCGGCAGATAAAAATCGGTAATTTCC
>JAJFJH010000422.1 GCA_021774155.1 Nitrosomonas sp. | reverse complement strand
GTGTTGATGAGGTTCAAGAGGTTGTTGAGTTTTCAAGCGCAATATTTTTTCCGCCGTCTTCAATAGAACATTTTGAAGAGTTTCTTATTGAAATAGATTCAAGAGCAATCCCAGTTCCAGAACTAAATCAGTTTTTAAGTGAAAATGGAACCTTCCGATATCAAGATCTCCGGCCAATAGTTGACGCAATACACCGCGCCGGCCACACTGGGAAAATAGTATTTATGCTTGATGAGCCGTTTTGGCGCATAAGACTATCATGTGATGAAGGCAATATGACTTCATGCACTGAAATTGATGCCGGTTACGTGAACGTAATCGAAGGTTACCGTAGGGTGATATCAGAATTAAAAGAAATGCTTGATGATGTGGAACTAATACACATTGAATCATTTGCTGAATTGCATTACCAGAAAGTTGAAACAGGACGCCTGATCTTAATAGATAGTGCGCATTACTTCAGCTTTGATTGCTACGGAAAATTTAATGATTGTGGCATCCATGGAATGGACATCCCGTTCTTGTCACAAGCTGATTATGGGTACATGCTTTTTGATGCAATTCAAGATCTAGGAACTGACGCAAGAATGGTGCTTATCCCAGGAGGATTTCTGCATCACACATTCTTTCCAACTGAGCAAGACGTGATACACCAGCTCGAAAAATATTACGAAATATACGACTCTACTGATGCATTTGGTGGAATAGCCCCTTTTGTTTAGAGCAGTCTAAGTAACGATGAAGACTCTCTGGTTGGAGCAAGGTATCTGCCAAAAGTAAGAAAACATATGACCGATAATTTGGGCATGAGAAAGTAATTTGAGCATCGGTAAAGTGTGGAATTCTGGGGACACACTCAACATTCCTTTCTTTGACTTTGTGCCTAGGCGTCTAGTTTTTTCAGGTTTCGCCCAAGCAGCTACTCTGATTTTTTAATAAAATCAACGATCCCCAACGGTAAGCTCTTATTTAAGTGGCTTTCATTAAACCCGATAGAGACTAACAACCCCGTGGCAAGACCACGGGGAATCACAAGTTTAAGCTGTATTCGAGCGTCTTTCCATTAACGACCTGACCACACCCAGTAGAAAGATGAAAATCAAAATAAGCCATGGAATCATCTGCATCATTTTATCTATTTTTTGAATTTGCACTTGCTCAAGTTTTTGACCGGTAATCTGTTGAGTTGCCATTCCTGAAGCTGGCTTAGCTTGCGGCATTGCCAACTCGGATGCCAGTGATTCCAGTCCAAACCCAACCGCTTGATCACTGACAAACTCATTAAATTTTTCATTGTTGGTTACGACATCATAACGATTTGCCAGGTCGATATAAGTCTTAAGCATTTCTTTTAGCGTTTCAATATCAGCTTGCCAATAATCTTTACGATTGGCTTCCAGCATACGTTCAAGTATTTGCGCCAAGGCATGTGCATTGCTTTGTTCGAAAAACGCTTTAATGTCAAGCTCATACTTGTCTGCGATATAGACCTCAAAAAATTCCTGCCAATGATCATCGCGCACCAGCTCAGGTGTCATCACCTCCCAACCCCACATATTATTCATTCGATCGAGAATCGCAGTAGCGCCTGCATAGCCTGATTCTTGCATGGCTTGGATCCAGCGCGGGTGAAAATAGCGACTACGCATTTCACTATTGAGAAAGTTCTCTATCGTCTGCGCTTTAATATCATCTTTACGACGCAAATTACTAATAAACATTTGCGGCGTTTTACCGTCAATATTACGTATTGCCTGAGCAATGCCACCAAAATACTGGAAAGGATCATCATTGGTCAACAGTGCGTAAAGTTCAGTGGAACGCGAGAAAATTACCGCTTCTGTGCCTGATAGCACCTTGCCATAAAGATCGATATGATTGACCTTATCGCTCCATCGATTCTCGTCACTACCATAAGCATAACCCATGCGTTTAAGATAGGTATCAGACATTGCAGCACCCGTTTCCCAGCTACCCGAGTCCAGAGTTGCGCTGGCCAGCCCTGTACCATAACTGCCCGAATCATTGGAAAAAATACGCACTGATGACAAGTAATCGGCATCGCTCTCAGCGCTACCTTGATCAATCAACTGCTGCCTTAGAGCCGCACTATTGCGATAAACAAAGTTATTTTCCTCTTTCATTTTTGCCACTTTATCAATGGCCTCAGCCATCCATAACAAAACGTTCGGAAAAGCATCGCGATATAAGCCTGTCGCTGAGACAACTACATCAATACGAGGTCGTTTCAGTTTGCTCATGGGGATAATTTTGGTACCCGATATTTGTCCTCGATGATCCCATTCTGGCTCAACACCCAAGGCATACAATATCTGGGATTCTAACGCACCATGATGACGCATTGTTTCCAGTGACCATAAAGAGAAAGCCAACTTCTCAGGGTACTTACCATGTTTAACGCGGTAATCATTAATCGTTTGTTCCATTAAATTGATGCCGGCTTGATAGGCCTCTTTGGAAGGCACTTTGGCCGGATTAAAGCCAATTAAATTACGCCCAGTCGGTATCACCTGGGGGTTACGGATAGGATCGCCTCCATAAGATACCGGTATATAATTTGCTGATAAGGCCGAAATCAAATTCTCAGTTTCAGCAATCTTTCCAAAGTTTTGCCAATATTCCTGAGCGCTTGCCAATTGCGTTTGTAGTGAATTTGGTAGGCCAGGAAGAGTCTTGTTATCAAGATAGGCCTGTAACAACTGGAAACCGTCAAGTGCGTCTAGATGAGTAACATTGAGACTGTCTTGTTGTACGTCTTCTGATAGTGATAACCCGTGCTGTTGCTCATATTCTTTGGCCTCAATAGTGAAATCATTTCCGAGCATTTGCAATATCGTGCTATAAATATGTGAATCTTTGGGTAATAAGCCAAAGATGTGAATGCCTAAAGGCTGGGCTTGTTGCGCCATGTCATTAAGACGGTCTTGTAAACTGGCAATAGACTGATCAAACTGCTGACTGAATGTGGTTGCCGTTAGATCTAAATCTTCAAGCAAATTATATTCTGCCACTAAATCTTCAATACGGTTCTTCGTGTTTGCTTTTGTTTTCCCCTGATCTAACGTCAAGTAATTACCAATTAAATCATTAAGCTCTGAAATTTCTGCATAGAGCCCCGCCTTAGCAAAGCCTGGCGTCAGATGACTAATCATCGTAGCGCGCCCACGGCGTTTTGCCTGCATAGCCTCGCCGACATTATCAATAATATAAGGATAAAACACGGGCAAATTACCCGCCGCGAGACTGGGTGAGTCATATACTGAAAGCCCACGTTCCTTGCCTAGCAGCCATTCCAGCGAACCATGCGTACCTAAATGAACGATGGCACTGGCTTTAAAGACCTCTTTGGCATACAGATAAATTGCTAAATAACCGTGATTAATCGGCGTTGCCATGTCATGGTAAAGCTTGGCATGGTCGCCTATGTTATCGCTACGCCCACCCTGCGGCATCACGATAAGATTGCCCAGATTCATTCGTGGGATAACAAAAACTTGTTTTCCTTGATACTCATTAAGCATGGAGCTTTCTTGAGGTTTGCCCCAACGTTGGTTAATTTGTTGCTGAATCTCATCTGGCAGTTGCTCAAACCAACTAAGATAAGTTGACAGTGGCAAATAATCTGCAAGATCCTGTTCAATTAAACTGTCGGCATTCTCATTACGGTAGTGAGGGCGCAGCAATTTACCTGCGTCATCAATAACTGCTTGTACCGATTTTTGTTTCACCTGATAGCCAGCTTGTTGCATTGCCGTGGCAATTTGCACCAACGAAGAGGGTACATCTAAGAACGCAGCGCCGACATTTTTTTCACCCGGAGGGTAGTTCCAGATAAAGGCAACAACTTTCTTATCTTTGTTATCTGTAATCGAAAGTAACGCATGATTAATTGCCCTTTCAATGAGGGCGTTCATTTGTGCTGGCAGTACCACACGACGGTCATTTTCATTTGCAGCAATAACTATCGGGTCTGTACTACCGGCATCTTCCGGCATGACCAGGAAAAAAGGTGTCATATTAGGAGAGATTCCCGCTTGAGCGTTATTGAATTCTTCAATATTGCCGTCGATAAAATTAAGCGCATGAATCACCGGCACACCAATTTCTTCAAACTCACTACGGCGTTTTTCAACATAATGCAACGAACGATAATTAATCATCAAATGAATTCGGCTTTGTTGGCTATCGTCCAGTAATAAATCGGTGTAATTGAGTGCCTCATCATTTCCTTCAAAGTAAAAACCAAAGGCGCGATGACCCTTCTCCTCAATACCGTTAATCAAGGTATCAACAATTTGTTGTTGCTCAAAATCAATAGCCGAACGATGAATAGCGACACCGATGACTACCTGTTCAGGCGTTGGTGCTAACCAATTAAAAAAATCAATTTCATTGTCAGTCAAGCCATCATTAAATTTTGGGTGATAAAGTCCTGTCAGCGGTATTTGCGCTGGCAGTTCAACCTGCTCGCCCCTTAATTGAAATACAACTGACGAAATATAAGCCATTAAATTGCGATAATTTTTACGCCCGGCGTTATTATAATATTGGCCAATTAGCTGATACTGCTCATCCGGTAAATTTTGATTAAAGATTGGATTATCTATATCGCCCAGCGAGGCGATTTTTAGGTGAGGAAACTGTGACGGCAATTGATCGTACTGACCAAATCTTGATTTTGACAATTCTGGATTCATGCCATCCAACAGAACCAGATCCATTCTTCGCCAAATATCAGCAAGCTGCTCAGGTAATTCATCTTTGACAATCAAATGAGTTAGCTCAAATGGCTGATCTTCAGAAAGCTCTAATAATAATTCCGCCTTAGCATCAGAACCATGGCTTGTCATCATTATCAGTACTTGCTTTGGTGCATCTACAGTTGCCCAGCTCTGAACCGGCACCAGCATAAAAACAGTAAACAATAATCTTATTAGCATTATTTGTTCTCCTGGCCAGCATCTTCTGGGACATACACCATCGTGCCATCGGCCATCTTGTAAGCGATACCAGCTCTGGCACCTTCGCCAGTTCCTATCTGACCTGAAGATTTAAATTGTTTAATTTCCTTGCCGTCCTTGATAATTACTTCCATATTTGGCTTGCCGGCATTCTTAACCACGGTAACATCGTCAGCTGTAAAAATATTCAACGGGTTTTGCGCGATGGCAATCAGTAACGCGGCAATCAACACAAGGAAAACATCAATCAGATTAACACTTGATAGAATAGGATTTAATTCTTCATCTTCGTCAAGAAAACGCATCATTATTCTCCATTAAGTTTACGAATATTAACCAACTCAGTGGCAAACCAGCGCTTCTTGACCGAAGCAGGCCAATAGGTCAGCGTTGCAATCACGAGTGCCCAAATGACCGCAGCAAAAGCGATAATCAGATTTTCACTGATACCTTGAATATTTCCATCTGCCAGTGCCTTTAGTGCTGGTCCCATCGGTATCATGGTGCCAATTAGACCGAGCATTGGCGCTATGCGAGTAATGAGCCTCAAAATCTCAAGTTCTTTTAATGCAAAGACTTCAAGCTCATCCTGGCAGGCATTCGGATTATCGATGTAATAATTGTGAATCGGGTAGCCTGCAAGCCACTGCTTATTTCCCTGAACGATGTTTTTGAAATACACTGCCGCATTCTTTTTCCGCATATAGTTTTGACCAACAAAGTCGCCCATCGCATAGATAGCATAAATTAATAGCAACAAAATAATGATCAACACCGGCATCAGTAATATTTCAGCCAAATTAGCCAATAAACCTTCAATTACAATAATATTCACTCTTTTCCCTCAAAAATAAAATAGAAAAAATTCAATCAATTCGATTGTTTGTACAAACACTTAATTTCAGAATCGATAAGACACGGTAGCTTTGTAATTACGACCAATACCTCTCAGCACCGAAAGATGTCGGCGAAAATCCACATCGGTCAAATTATCAACACCAACGTCAACCCGCATGTTCTTAAATTGTCCACTTTGCGGCACCCAAGCCAGCATAATGTCGTGCAACGTATAGCCCGGGGTGGGTGTTCCCTCATCTGGGACACGGTTTTGAGCACCAACGATACTGCCACGCCAACCAAGCGAGACATTATTAGCAGGCCAATTTAATCCCGCTCGAACAATCCATTTTTCCGGCTGGATATTTGATAAAGCGCCGCCATCGGTCAGGTTATTTCCACGTGTTTCGGCGTAGGATAACCCGACATAGCCATACTTTGCTTCATAGTTAGATTCCAGTTCAAAACCTTTCAGGAGTGCATTGCGCACGTTAGCACTGGTAGTGACTCCGCCATCATTCGAATTTCCCGGCACTGGAAACGGAACAAAATTAACATTCAAATCGATAAAGTTTGTGACTTTGTTGTGAAAATAAGTGCCCCGGAATCGAAAATTATCGCCGGCGAACAGCAAATTATCTTTTTGTACACGCAAACCAAACTCTTTGTTAAAGGCTTTTTCGGCTTTTAAGTTAGGATTGGGAACAAACAGATTGGCACACCCTGGACCACAGGAGAAATGAGTTCCAGTAGTAAATAACTCAGTAAGATTTGGTGCCCGGAAGGCCTCGTTATAGGCGCCAACTAGCGAGAGCCAATCTGTTATTCTGAACACACCGCCAATTTTGTATGAAACGGCATCATCTTTATTATTTTTTGCCGAAATACTGCCCGCTTGACTCTGGCTCTCGAAATAATCCCAGCGTATTCCTGGCGTTAACGTAAAACGATTCCATATAGGGATCTCATCTTGCAAATAGATACCAACCACGTCCGTTTTGGCATCTGGGAATGATGGACGAGACACACCATTTCGTTTTGCTCTCGCTTCATTATGAAAATAATCAACCCCATAAGTGAGTGTTTGCAAAAAATTACCGTCTGCCAAGTTAAACTGCGAACTATTACGTGCATTTACGCCGGTCGTAGTAAACTCAGTACGGTCGCGTCTGTGGTCATGCTTTCTATTTTCACTGGTATGGGTTACGTTGTGGAATATCAGAATTTCTGGATCTAACAAAGCATTTCTCGCGTCCTCATAACGATAGCGCAGGATGAAATTTCGCTGCTCAGTAGTACGACCAACCAAATCATCAGGTGTCGAGGCAATCTGTGGGTTCGATGGTACATTTCCTATCTGGTCAAACGTTTGCGCAGAAAACATAATGTTATGATAGAGACCAGGATTCCAATTAAATTTGGCCAGGCTTGAATATGACTCAAAACTGGAATTATTTAATTTTGAACCATTTCCCAAACGTAAATCGTCTGCATTTCGATACGAAAAATTGAGCAGATAATCAAAGGTCTCACCCGCCACACCATAAATTGACCCACTTCCTAATCCTTGCGTGCTCGCACTTTGGAAGCCACCTTTAACACTGACACCGAAATTTTTACCAGGCGACAACAGATCCGCTGCATCTTTAGTGGTAAAAGCAACAACACCACCCAATGCACCACTGCCCCATATTGCTGATGATGGACCACGCACTACCTCGACTCTTTTAAGCAATTCTGGATCGAGAAATATGCGGCTATTATGTGCGCGGTTAAAGTCTTGTCTAGCACCATCCAGCAGGAATAAAACGCGACTGTCATCCAGTCCACGTATATTAATGCCTGTACCCACACCTCGAGGTCCTCCAACAATCGCCACGCCTGGCATGTCTTCAAACACATCGGAGAGATCTACGGCCTGTTTTCTTAGTAATTGTTCGCTATTCACAATACCAGCTGTCTCCGATACTTGAAATACGTCACGCTCAGTACGCGTAGCAGTTACCGTAATACCCTGCAAAGTTGCTAATAAGCTACTCTCGGGTTTGTCCTTTTTCTGTGTTTCCTGCGCACTAACTGAGCACGCAAAAAATAAGGCTAATATAGCCAGCAAATATCTACTCATATGCCCTCTTAATATTGTTGAGTGATCTGCGGCTGGCTGGCTAGCTAACTAGGTTTCAATAAATTTATAAAAAACTATCACCATAAAGGCAGTAAAGAGATTTTTAAATTCTTCACATTTTTATCGGTAATAATTAAAACTAAGTGTGAAAACCGCTTAATGGTAATCAACGCGAGGATGCCCGCACCCTGAAATTGCATGCCACTCAACACGAAGCTTTTCGCAGGTTTGCACCAATGTCGGTCTATCACTATACCCGCCTAACCAAGTCAGATATTTCTCGACTAAGCGGGCGGTTTCTTTGCTTCTGGTCTGTTGATAACGGGTCATCAACCATAGTGTCACTGCGATAACTGACTCATCGCTGATAGTATTTGATGGATATTGTTTTATGAACAACATGATATGTTCCTTTTGTTAAACTGTTTTAAAAACCGCTACTCAACTATATTTCCAAGGTCAGCTCTGCGTAACTGCCGGTATTGTCTTTATGACATTTCTACTTTGATTAACTTCTTCAGAAGACAGCTGTGTCAGCGCTCTTGCAAAACTAGTGACGCTCGATCCTTTAAACAATAAACACGGTTTTTTAGTACGTTTGCAATGCCGCTTAAGTTGATAATAAGCAGCATGACTAACGCAATCT
>JAJFJH010000421.1 GCA_021774155.1 Nitrosomonas sp. | reverse complement strand
TGTCAAAACCTCAGCTCTATTTTTTAACATTCCACAGGCCAGTTCTCCAATGACCCAAGGGTGAGTGAGGACTTGATTCTCCTGAAGCAATGCTTCAAGGGAAGGACTCCCTTGTCTCAGATGATTGACCCAGATCGATGTGTCTACGAGGGTCATTGCTTGATAGTTGAACGGCGTCGTGGGGGGGATTGGAGACGTGGTTCTGATCCACCAAGTTGGGCCAACCGCAATGCGGCTTGCTTAGCAATGAGTGCTTCGAGGCCAAGGTGAATCAAAGAGGTTTTTTCTTGAACGCCCGTGAGTTTTGATGCTTTTTTGAGAAGGGTTTCGTCAATATTAATGGTAGTTCTCATATGCATAAGTATGCCTAATCTATGCATACATGTCAATGGGGGGAAGTCGCTGAAATTCTCTTTGTCTTGGGTTGGATGTTTGAGGAAGCGGATATGTTTTCTGGGCCGGATCCCCGCTTTGGCAACTCAGCTGCGCCCAGATGCAGGAGAAAGATTTAGCAACTGATTTATTGAATAATCGATGCGAAACAGAAAAGGAGTGAGATATGAAGTATTAGTCAACAAAAGACTTGAGGTGGCCCTAAAAAAACAGACACGAAGTTAAGAGTCCCCAGCCTGCCGTTCAAATTCCTCTGGGCTCCGATAGCCCAGCGTTTGATGCAAGCGCGTTCGGTTATAGAAGCCCTCAATATACTCAAAGATGGCCTGTCGGGCTTCGGTCCGATCCTGAAACGAGCGTTCATGCGTCAGCTCGTTTTTCAATGTACTGAAAAAACTTTCCACCACTGCATTGTCATAACAATTCCCTTTGCGACTCAGACTCAGGACTACTCCGCGACGAGTGAGCATCGTGCGATACAAACTCGCCGTATACTGATTTCCTCGATCACTATGATGAAGGAGCCCCACCGCCGGACGACGTTGCGCCCAGGCCATGCGCCAGGCTTCCACCACAAGCGTGGTGGTTTGTCGCTCACTCATGGCCCAGCCGATCACGCGCCGGGAATAGAGATCCACAAGCACCGCCAAATACAACCACCCGGCCCGCGTGGGAATGTAGGTCAGGTCGGCGACCCAGACCCGGTTTTTCTCGGCCACGGTGAATTCCCGATTGAGCTGATTGGGCAGGGAGACTTTCTCTGGCCGGGCTTGGATCGTCCGCACAAAGCGGCGACGTCGTCTCGCGACCATCCCCGCCAACCGGCGGAGACGGGCCACACGATGCCGCCCACAGTCATGTCCATGCTGTTTCAACAGGTGCCACATCTTCCGGGCCCCATAGGCTTCGCGTGTTTGCTGATGCAGGACCTGCATCTGTGCGAGTAAGGCTCGATTCTGTTGCGCACGACGACTTTCAGGCCGACGCTGCCAGGCATAATACCCACTGCGACTCACTTGCAGGGTGTCACAGAGGCGGGTCACGCGGAACTCCTGTCGATGCGCATGAATAAAGACGTACTTCATCGGAGTTCCTTGGCGAAGTACGCCGCAGCTTTTTTTAAAATATCTCGCTCTTCGGTGACCCGTGCTAACTCTTGCTTGAGGCGGCTGACCTCATCGCTCCGTGTTCCCCGCATCCCCGATCCTGGAAACGCCGCCCCTCCACGGGCCTTCACTTCTGTTTGCCACTTATACAGCTGGTTGCGTTTGATCCCGAGTTCGCGAGCAATCTGCGAAGCCGGGCGACTTCCACTTTCTAATAACTGCACCGCTTCCCGTTTAAACTCCGGCGTGAACGTTTTGCGTTGGCCCATCCGACACCTCCTCGGGGGAGCCTGCCCCCTCTTTCAGGTGTCTGTCAATTCCTGGCCACCTCAACTTGACCCCTCGACATTAGTCAACAAAAGACTTGACCCCTCGACCAATTCCTGGCCACCTCAACTTGACCCCTCGACATTAGTCAACAAAAGACTTGACCCCTCGACAGGATCAATTTCTCTTTGGGTTAGAGCTTTAACTCTCTACAGTTAACTGAGGGCCAAAAACATTAGCGATGTGGCTTTTGGACCAGGTTTTAATTGCAACCATAATTGTAACCATAATTTCTAAAACTGGTCACACGCAACGCAATCAAATGCAATCCCATAAGGAACCATAAGTTTCTGTTTCTTCATCAGATTCTATTGATTTCTCAGGGTTATTTGAATCATCATTTTTTGTTTGTAAAGGGTCTTGAAAACCTACGGCCACAACAATGAAGCCTTTTCACCTCAACTTGAGAAAAACCTTTGCAAAGCAATCAATTTGAATAGCGCTTTTATTTAAAAACGCTACTCTGACACCATGACGCAATCTACCATGGGAACTGGAGCGACAGATTGCCGAGTTTGTGACCCACTGCAACCAACAGCGTGACCATGAAAGCCCGATAATTTGACACCGGACGACGTCTAGCTGGGAAGAGGACAAGCCGTCCTTGACCACCGACAAAAGATCAAAGAGCAGACCTTACAACTTCGCAAACAGTTGTACTTCGAGAAGAAGACCGCCTAACATCAACCCACAGAGCCAAAACACCACCTTAGGTTCTTACGCCCTATGTCTCAATTGTGCTGAGGACATACACCCCTAACATCCTTGCTCCTAGAATTCCTTTGGATCATGACTAAAGGGAAGAAATAACTTCCGCAGCTTTGACTTCAATCTCCCACTCTTTTTCAAATCCATAAAGTCATTAGGCCAATTCTTGGGAAGGAATCCGGCCCTTTTTAACCTTACAGATTCGTAGCCACCATACTGCACGAGCAAACATACAGCGCGGTAAGGTCTTTTCCTTTGTTCCTCATTAATAATCAAATCCTTAACTGTAAATTTGTTTAATACCTCTTTAACTTTTTCATTTAAGGTGGCCTTTATCGAATCCTGATCCTGGTGCTCTTTAATAAAGCGTGCCGAGGCCTTTATCATTTCATCCGGATCCAATGGATTGTCTGATCGAAACCCGGGGGGCACAAAATCTCTATCTATGAGCACCCGCCACTTGAATTCTTTAAATAACAGTCTTGCACAAACAAATCTTTTTTCGAGGTGAGAATCTTCAGATTCTATTTCCTGTTGAAGGTGCGCCTGCAAGTTTTCTTTTTCCTCAATTGTGCGAGCATGATTAAAGACTTGCTCAAGTTCATACCTCATACTATCCAGTGAATTATAGTATGCCAATATGTTGATAAATTTTTGGTTTAAATGAAATTCTCTTATCATTTTCCGGCGCCTGTTCCACCAAAAAATTCGACTACGGATATCGAGCGGAACGAAGATACCACAGACTATTCCCACGAGGGCTCCAAAAAGTACACCGTAGATCACGCCACCCGGGCCGAACCAGGTGAGGTACATTACGTCAAAGAAGATCGCGGATAAGAGGGCAAACCCCGCAGAGCATCCTAACCAAATTGCTGCTAGGTGCGTTCCTTTCAGTCTTTTTTTAGCGTTTACCGTTGGAGACGTAGTCCGCAAGCTCTCCCTAGTGGGGGTTTCCCTCGTACGAGCCTCTTTGCTTGCGAGGACTTCACCAATTTCTTCTGCAACCCTTACATATAGATCGTTACGGTTCCTCAATCGCCTGATCAAATTCAGTACATCAGTAGGCGTTTCAGATTCCTTGAGTTGGTTTTTAAGATTAAACACCAGCACTGTCTGTTCCTCAAAACTTAGAGAGCTTGTTGAGTCAATCTGATTCTTAAGCTTGCCCAAGATCGAGATAGGAGCTTCAGGAGGTTCCGGCAGTGGATCGGGTAGCTCTTGTGGTCCAGGGAGGATATTGAGCGTATTAATTAGAGCGAAAGCGGTTTGCTTGTCCGGATGTCTGTAGTCCAAATACTGAATTTTGGATAAAGCAGGCGGTAACTGGTTAATCGATACGCCATCGGCTATAAGAACGGGTAGAATCCTTTTGTGGAGGTTGGACGCATAGCTATACTCGAGTTTACATGCGTATGAATCTGGTGTTTCTGGGGAAAGTGCGAAGACAAAGAGATCACATTCGCGGATCCTACCTAAAATCTTATCCCACCAATCCTGTCCGCCGGTTAAGACCTGGTCAAACCAAACTTCATTTCCTACAGCCTCAAGATCCTGTACTAATGATTTGACAGCATCCAGGTTTTGGCGGCTATAGCAGATGAAGATATACATACAAGATAGCGACGATTATATATTTAGTTTATAATGCCCCTTGGCATGGCTAGCAAAATCAAGGTCTTAGGGAACAGGTGTTGCTATCACACATTCCCAAGACGTCAAGAATTTCACCCATTGCATTGACAACACTTTTAAATTCCTGCACATATTACCTACCCTCTTGCCAATATTCCAACATCGCTCAATCACTTTCGGCCCCGTAAATCATGGGGTCAAGTCTCGATTTAATATATTTTTGGCCTGTGCCAATCGCAGATTAGTAGCTAGGGCCTGGTCAATTTTCTTCACGCACTGGCTAATCCCACTGATATGCCCCATTCCAAAGTAGGCGGCAATTTCGGCTAATGAATATCCGCCCAAGTCTCGACAAAGACAAACCGCCAACCATCTGGCCTCATTTTTTTGCCCGCGCCCTCGAAGGGCCTGCCGTAGTGTTGGGATCGGAATCTGTAACTCCGCACTCACCGCTTGCGTAATCGTGGCCAGACTCGGCAATAGCCTTTGGGCTTTGGCTAGTCGCTTGGAAGCCACCTCGTGTTTCTTTCCTAATGCCGCCACAAACTCCACACTCCCTAACGCCGGCTTCAGATAGGTCTGACCATAAAAGTCTGCAAGAGAGTCTTCCGCCTCCCCTTCCACATAGCGTTGATATTCAAGATACTTCCGTCGATGGCCTAGCAGCTCATACGTGAAGTCCCGTTCTAACCAGGGAGGACAAGCCGTTGCATTGAGATTAGGGGTCAGATTAGGGGTCAAGTCTTTTGTTGACTAATTAACCTTTCCACCAATTCCACTCGTTTTTTAAACTGCCGCTCCGCGGTCAATTTTCTTCGCACCTGGGTACAGGCCCACCCCACCACGCCATAACTTGTCACACCAAACTGCTGGGCCGTTTCCTGTAACGTCAAATCACATAAGCGTTTGACAAGATACATCGCGACCTTGCGTGCCTGGTTGGCTTCCCCACGACGTCCTTTTTTTAATCCTGATACCTCCACTTCAAACACGGCGGCCACCCGCTGTAATACTTGCCGCACCGAGGGACGCACCTGAGCCCGCTGTTGGCGTGGATGTTCGCGGGATATCGAACGCACCTTTTTTCTGGCCCACTCCCGAAACCCTTCCCTGCCTAAGACGGGCCATTGCCGCTCAGCGGTATAAAACGCCTCTAGCGTTTCCTCATTCCCCGCCAAAACAAATGCATGAAAGGCCTGCGGGGTTCCAAAACTCCCTAGCAACTCCTGCACCGAAAGCCATGGAGGAGAGGAGGTCGGCTTGAGATAGCAAGCATGGCTACTCCAGCGGAACGCCTCTGGGGTCTTCACCAATTTGGCTTGGACCGGATTCAAATGAATATAGCGTATCACGACTGCTAAATAGGCCTCAGCTTCCACCACAATCGCTCGATACCGCCCGCGGAATAACGGCCCATCTCGGTGATGCACCCGATTATATCGTTGGGTATACAACCCATTCACATGCCGCATAACGCGCGAGAGATTGCACTCCGGAGTTCTCAGACACAGATGATAGTGATTCCCCATCAAACAATACGCCAAAACCTCTACCCCCC
>JAJFJH010000043.1 GCA_021774155.1 Nitrosomonas sp. | reverse complement strand
GGTTTCAAGACACTGACAGAGGGCCAAAAAGTTACCTTTGATGTAACGCAAGGTCAAAAGGGCAAGCAGGCATCGAATATCCAGGCTCCTTGATCGGCTCTTGATTTGATAAAAAGCCCAGCACTTTTGCGCTGGGCTTTTTATTTGTGGAAGAGTTCGCGCGGATCAACTGATCCATGCAACCTTTTCCCGTTCCAACATGCTCACGCCGTTACTGACGAATGGCCGCTCAGGGTCGAATGCCGACTGTACGATTTAATCGAGCTTTAATAAAAAGGCCAATATTTAACTGGCCTTTGTTATCCGTTACATTTGCTTACACTAAGCCTTCAACAAAAAATCCTTAACAATGCCTATTTGTTCTTCATCAAGCAAAATAGGCGCATGACCTACACCTTGCAGCTCAATTACTTCTGTTTTGGGGCCACGTTTTTGCATTTCTGCCGTTGTTTCTATATTTAACACATCCGACTCAACCCCCCGTACAACCAATGTAGGCACTTGCAACTGATCCCAATATTCCCATAAAACAATGTCTTCTTTTAAGTCGTCTTGTTTTAAACTGCCTGAAATTTTTGGGTCATAACAAAACCCGTAAGTACCATCGCTGTTCTTTTTAGCACTATGTATTGTCAAATGTCGCCACTGCTCATCGGTTAGCGAACCAAATGATACGGAAATCTCCCTAATGTATGCTTCAAGCGCTTCTATGCTTTCAAAGCTTTGATCCTTACCGACATAATCCGACATCCTCCTCAGTGCCGTCACCGGTATTACGGGGCCAATATCACTGAGTATCAATTTATGGATTGGGATGGGAATTTGCGGTTGAATAGCGGCCGCCATGCCAATTAGACCACCCATCGAAATCCCCACCCAATCAAGCGTGATATCATCTTGATATTGCGCTTTAATATATGCCAGCAATGCCATCGCATCGGACAAATAGACATGATAATTACCATAATCTTCGGCGCGGTCTAACCAATCACTTTTGCCCCGACCAATCACATCGACACAAAAAATGCGGCAGTCTGATTCTAGCGCTTTAGCCAAATAATCAAAATCACGACAATTACGCGTCAACCCATGCACACAGATAACAACATGTGGATTCTTAGAATCCCCCCATTCCGTATAGGCTATATGATGACTATCCGCCGCTTTACCACCACCTAAGTTTGTTGGGAACAACAATTTACCAGTCTTCATCGTCATGGTTTCGCCTAATTTAGCATGATAAATAACAAGTTACATTTAGTTCCTTGCATGTAAATTACTAAGAATAAGGTGTTCTTCTTTACGTCATTTCAGCTTTAAATTGCCAGTCATTTAATCCTTATAGCCTTCTGCTCCAATTGTCAGCTTCAGCTCATCACCCACGCCCGGCAACGCATAAGTCATTCCAAAATCAGAGCGCTTCATCGAACCAACCGCATCCATGCCACACATGGCGCGTTTGTTCATTGGATTAGCTCCACATTTAAAAGCGGTAATAGTTAATGTGACAGGTTTAGTCACACCCAATAACGTTAGGTTCCCCTCAATAACAGAAGGATTAACCCCCTTAAATGTGACAGCTGTTGAATGATAAGTAACCACAGGAAATTCTACCGCATTCATAAAATCGGGCGAGCGCAAATGATCATCACGTTTTTCCAAACCTGTATTTATCGATGCTGCCTCAATAATCACTTTAACCGATGCCGTCTTAGCCGCGCTATCAATCGAAAAATGACCGCTAGATTGATCAAAGCGACCATGCATGGTTGAAAATCCGAGATGACTAACGCCAAAGTGTAAATACGTGTGGGCTGGATCAAGCGTGTAATTCTCCGGCGCAGCTAACACCTGATGACTATTCACAATGAGAAACGCAGCAGAAAGTAAAATAGCAAAACGAGACATCATATTTCTCCTAATTTAAATAAGGTAAATCACCGGATTCATGCATGATCAACAACACTGGAATAGCGCTGCTAATCAACGTCAGCATGAATAACACAACAGTCTGCCAGCGCAAAGACCAATTTCCAGGTAACGGTATCTGCGCGGTCAGGGGAACAAGCAAAAACAATGGCAGACAATACCATGGTAGTTTAGCAAGAATCATGGCTGCTGGTGCTATCAAGCCACATAAAACAGATAGCGGCAACGTGAACGTTCGGCCACTTGGTAGCAATCGGTTACTAACAAACTGTAGTAATAGATAAGCGGCGCCCGCCATAGCGATAGCTATCCCTAATTGACCGAGCAGTGCTGAGGCACTTAGCAGTGCTGACACACCAATACTCGCCCCTAAACCCATCGCTGAAGAAGCAGCATGAACTGACGTAGACGTGAGACGATCAAGCAGCAAAGACAGACACACAATGTATGCCACTAGGCCTGAACCATAGACGGCTATATCGCCCCAATCTTTTCTCTCAAGAACTGACCAAAAAACCCAAAGTACAACACTGGCACATGCAATAGCAATGAAACAACGCATCAAGCGAACATGGCTTGACACAAGATCAAATAATGGGGCTAAGATGGCCGCAACTAAGCCAGCTAAAATAATTTTCTTGATTATCGTTAATGAATCAAAATTAAAATCAGAAATTAAATATACCGTCGCACAAAATGCAGCAATTATTGCAAGTCCCGACAACCACATATAGCTCAGTAATTTTGCAACAATCAGTGCAGCAAGAAAAGACGCGGCACCAGCCTGTATTATTGGGTTATCCATCCATTCGAGAGCAACATTTATCCATTCTTGCAAAACTCATCTCCTTGACATTTTTTTAAACAATTTGAGAAAACCA
>JAJFJH010000420.1 GCA_021774155.1 Nitrosomonas sp. | reverse complement strand
AACGGAGCATACCATAGCGATTAGCAACATCCAAGTTCATGTTTCCGGGGATGCGACTATGGCCTGGGCGACGTTTGATGAAAAAACCAGTTATAAGTTTGATGGCAACCCTGTATCGGAATCCGCTGTATTTACAGCAATCTTTGTAAAGGAAGACGATGCCTGGAAAATGAAGATGGAGCAGCGGACCGTTGTACAACCACCCCCTCCGATGGAGTGACTAAAAATCAAAAAAGAAAAGTTGTATCAAAAAAAGAGCAACCACGGTGTTGCTCTTTTTTTAGCCCGTCTTTCTTCACCGGAATGATCTCTCCGCCTTCTTCACCCCCGGGTGCCCCGGACATGAACAAAAGCCTGTGTGCCACGCGGCTTCAGCCGTGCGAGCGTGCCAGTTATCCAACATAACTAAATCACACAAGCCCCCCAGAAAAGCCCACTCAGACCAACCCCATCTGCACCCCGTACCCCTTAAGCGACCGGGCCATCATGCTCCGACCCCGGCTCAACCTCGACATAACCGTTCCGATTGGACAGTCAAGCGCGCAGGCAATTTCTTTGTAACTCATACCATTCACGTCACACATGATGAGCACCGTGCGATATTTCTCAGGAAGCTTGTTCAGGGCCTGGCTGACAGCGTCGTCGAACAGGTCCTCACGGTCGGCAAACGGGTCAACCTGGTAGCCAACTTCGCTGTCCGCCCCACTCCCGCTATCGTGTGTCGTCGACAGGAATATGTCAAAATCGACCCGCGACGGCAAGCGCTTCTTGCGGTTGTATTCAGTAATGAAAATGTTGGTTAAGATTTTCATGATCCAGGCGCGAAAACTACTGCCCGGTTCAAAGCGATGGTAATAGCGCCATGCCCGGACATAAGTGTCCTGCACCAAATCTTCCGCATCTAACGGATGGCGGGTCATCGCGAGAGCGGTAGCGTACAATTGATCGAGCAAGGGATAAGCCAGTTCAGCAAACTCCGCCGAATTTTTATGCTGCCCCCGCAGGAGTTTAAAGACGGCTTTTTTCATATCCAGTCATCTCTCCGGTACCGACGCAAAATCACAGTGATAGCGCTCCGCCGTTACTGCAAGAATATGCCGAATGAAAATACCGGCGCCGACAGGACATTTTCACCAAAAGCAGCACCTTCAACTCCGGCAGAAACCCCGAATTTTTGCGTCAGAAAGAAACTGGCTTCGGGTCCGTAGGCCAGGTAGCTCTGGTTGTTGGCAAACAGTCCCCCCATTCCACCGGTGAACGCATCATCGCCATTTTTGAATGAACGGATCCCCCGCACTTTGGCCGCCAGCAGAAAGCGCTGATTGAACGTGTAGCCAACTTCAGCGGAATAATGGAATTCATCCGAATACCCTTGCGAGCGATTATTCACCCCGATGCCGGCATTGAAATAAATCGGCGCCGGATAAAATGAGTGACCCAATTCAAGTTTCAAGAGTTGATTTAACTCGCCGTCACCGGTCAGCAGTCCGTTTGCCTGGCTGTCATCTCCAAGCGGAATGCCGAGCAGGAACTCCGCACTCAGAACGGTCTCGCCCTGCAACAGGCCGATTCGCAAACCAACATCAGCATCCGAAAAGCCCGACTTCGAATCTCCCTCAAAAAAAACGAAACCGCTGGTGCCTTGCTGCCGGTTCAATGTAATTCGTCTAAAAAACGGCACGGACGCAACCACAGTAAATCGGTCGGTCAGGCCATATTCACCATAAAAACTGGTGACATAGTCGCCAAGTGTGGCAATATCGATTTTATTGCCGTCGGGCTCATAAAATCTGTCTGCGCGCACAAATCGAAAGCCGACTTTTGCATAGCCCGCACCCTTTTTTTGAGTCCAGGCGCCGGCACTGAGATCTGCAACTGACAAAAACAATACCATGCAGCCGGCGACAAATCCGGTGAATCTTCTCATTCTACTTCCTCCTATTGCAATTCTGCAAAACCAAAAGTGACGTTGAACGGTACACAGTGGATAATGACCCAATTGAAATTTTGCGCTGAGATATCGGCATCGTAACTCTGCGCACCTGACGTTCTTTGCAAAAGCCCCAGATCCAGACTCTGTCCATTCACCGTATTGGAGTTAGACAGAAAGACATGCAGTCTCGGACCATTGCTGGTCGAAAAATCGTCGCCAAAGGTTAACGAAAAACTGCCGTCGGCCGCTGTGCCTCTGGTTAGTGTGGCCGTACCCCGAACCGAATAAGAGGTGCCGGGCTGTCTCACGAATGTTCCCCTTAGGGCCTGCGCCAGGACCGTCACGTTTGTCGCGCTGCTTTCGACGTCATCCGCAATGGCGGTTATCCTGACATTGCCTGCTTGCAGCGCTGTTGCCAGGCCGGTGCTGTCAATCGATACTATATCCGAATCAGAGCTTTGCCACGCAAATGTGACGCCTGGCACCGGTTGTTGCTCCAGATTTCGTGCAGTTGCGGTAAACCTGAGGATCTCGCCAATTCCGATAGCTCGGTCTTGCGGCGACAGTGCAATGCTTGCTACTCTGTTCGCGTCTGCAACAACGGTCAGTAGTGCGAATTCGCTTGCAATCCCGTTTGCCGACGCGGAGATCATGGTTTGGCCCGGTTGCAGGCCCAACGCCCGGCCATCGGCATCGATGCTGGCGATGTCGCTGCTCAGACTCATCCACTCAAAAGCAACTCCGGGTACCAGACTGCCCAGAGTGTCATAAAATGACGCCTGAAAAGTTGCGGAGTCATTAACCTGAACCGCCGAATTATCAGGAGTCAACTCTATTCGGGCGGGGATACTGTCAGTGGAATCGTTGACGATATCGGTGCCGACACAAGCGATAGCACCTGCGCACAGCACAATAAACAAGATAAGTTTGAATTTCATACCTTCTCCTCTACTTACCGGACAATTGCTCTCATACAATGCATATGCAGTATACGACAAGAATGTCACGCAACTATCACGAGATCATCGTAAACACATAAAAAATTGGGAAGTGGCAAAGCCAGGGCGTATTCTGAGGATGAAAAAAACATGGGCGACCCTTTGGATCGCCCCTGTTCCGGGAGGCCTACTTCAAAAATGTCATTTTGCGAATAGAAGAAAAACCACCGGTCGTTAAACGATAAAAATAGAGGCCGGTAGAGACCTGCACGCCTCTGTCGTCGCGGCCATTCCAGGTAACCTGATAATCACCGCCGGCCTGCACACCGTTTACCAGGGTGCGAATCTTTTGGCCAAGCGCGTTATAAATGGTCAGGCTGACATTGCCGCCGGCTGTGATCGAATAGTTGATCGACGTTTCCGGGTTAAACGGATTGGGATAATTTTGTGCCAGGGTGAAGGTGCGCGGTGCGCTGTCATTTGTCTCAGACAAGGCATTTGCAGTGACCGAGCTCTTTGGCAACGCCGGAACATTGGCGACCACAACCAATTTCGGACGCCTTGCCTCATTGCGGTGTTCGGAGCTGTAGAGGCGGTAATATTTGTCCTTGCTCTCGTCGCGATCTTGCAACAGCCAGCCGTAATTGCCACCACCGGCAAAAATACTCCTGACTGCTGACAGCACATTGAAACGCACCCTGCCTCTGCCGGAGATGACCTGGCTGTCGTCAGCAACGGCTTCACGATCGGTACCCGCATCGCCGGCGCCGGCCACGGACCATGCGGCGTCCTTGTGCCTGGCTGAGTTCCAGGTAACTTCACCGGATGCGGCTGTGCCATATTCGGTTGCGCCTTCATTCCACTGTTTCAGAAGGCGGAAAGCGTCAACGGTAATGCCGTCGGCATCCGCGCCTTCGCTCGAAGCGACTCGAACCTCAATCCAGGCATCACTGATGGCATCGGCGTCAGGTACTCCAGCAGCTTTGAGGGCATCGACGAAATCGAATTTTATCAAAGCGCGGTCCGGCCGGCTGCCGGACTTCAGGATGCCATCATTGCCGATTCGCAAAAACTGATGGTCGCCGGTGTTAAAATCATCTTTGTGTTCATCGATATGGGCATCGCTGGTGACGCCACTAAAATCAGTTCCGCTGCCCTCACCAAACGACCAGGTGGCCTCCAGCGGTGGATTGATGGTGACACGAATCAAATCCGCGATGGCCGGAAGCGGGAATTCATCATCGGCCAGACGTACGAAATTGTTCGGATCCGGCGGTCCGGTATTGGGGCCGGATTGGCGCTGGACCTGGTTGGGGCCAACACCCGGTTCTTCGTTGATTTCAGTGCCGGCATCCCAGAGCAAAATGTACTGAGTGACATCTCCGGTGCTGGGGTTACAATCTTCATCGAACAGAGGAATACCCATCTCGTCAGGTCCGAAGAAAAGGTCGTTGGACGGAACAAACATGTTGGCAAAAGAGAGGTAAGATCCCGGGTAAGCCTCGAAACTAAATTCATAGGCATCGCCCGGAAGCAACGGGCCGGGACCGCCGGCACCAACCGGAGTATTGAACACGGCACTTGCCAAAATACCTGACTGACTCGCAAGAACAGTTGCCAGACCCGCCGGATTGCCGTCTTCGGCGATAGCTTCCAGGCCGGCGCCACGATCCGGCTGCCCTGACCGGAACAGAGGACCGGATGAATTATGCACGGCCCAGACACCCGGAGATTGCGGCACCGGTTGTTCGCTGCCATCGGAAGGCATCAGAGCGGTCGCGCTTGAAACGTTTTCAATTCTAACCGTAAAAGGCACAGGTATCACCGGGTTGATGGTCAGCCGGATGACGTCCGCAACATCCGGATAAGTGAACCCGTCATTTACCAGCCTGACTCTATTGTCCGGGTCCAAGGGGCCTGTATCAGGACCGGTTTGCCGCTGCGCCTGATTTGGACCGACTCCCGGCTCTTCATTTTCTTCCGTGCCCGCATCCCAAAGGTCCAGGTAGGACGTGAAGTTACCACCCGCGGGTTGGTCGCCCGATTTAAACAAGGGGATACCCTGCGCAGCTGGCGCCAGGAACAAATCGTTGGATGGAATGAACATCGTGGCCACTGAAAAATAGGCGCCCGGTGCTGCATAAATCGTAAACTCGTAGGCATCGCCCGGCAAGAGCGGTCCGGGTCCTGCTGCTCCATCCGGAGTGTTGAACAAGTCGCTGCTGTTGATCCCGGTCTGACCGACCAGATTTTCCGCCAGTTGCCCGGGACTGCCGTCTTCAGCAATTGCTTCCAGGCCATCGCCGCGATCCGGCTGGCCGGCGTTGAACAAAGGAGCGGTAGCCTGGTGAACGGCCCAGACGCCGGGAGATAATGGAACGAACTGTTGGCTGCCATCAGAGGGCTGTAAAGTACCTGCCTCAGAGACATTTTCAATTCGGACCCAAAATGGAGTAACGGGCTTTGCCGTAATCACGACTTGAATCACGTCCGAGACTTCGGGATAAGTAAAGCCATCGTTAACCAGGCGCACGGTGTTGTCCGAATCAGCCGGACCCGTATTCGGTCCCGACTGGCGCTGAACCTGGTTAGGTCCGACGCCTGGTTCTTCATTTTCCTCGGTGCCGCTATCCCAGAGCATGATTTCACCGGTAAGATCGCCTGCAACGGGTTGACCGGCTGCATCGAACAAGGCTATCCCCTGTTCATCCGGACCGAAAAAGAGATCGTTAGATGGCACGAACATGGTTGCGAATGACACCGATGAACCCGTACCTGCATTGAAGCTAAACTCATAAACACCCCCCGGCAAGAGAGGCCCCGGCATTGCTGCGCCCTGCGGAGTATTAAAAACAGCACTCCTGACAATGCCCGCTTGTGTTTTTATAACCGCAGCAAGCGAGCCCGGATTACCATCCTCGGCAATAGCCTCTAAACCGTCACCACGGTCAGGCTGCCCTGGATCAAAAAGAGCGCCGGGCGCTGTATGCACGGCCCAAACACCAGGCGACAGCGGGACGGGCTGCATGCTGCCATCCGTTGGTTGCAAGGTTGTCGCCGTTGAAACATTGGCAATGTGCACGGTGAATTGATAAACATCTTGCCCGGACGCGCTGCAGACCAGCAGGACAAGAAATAGAGACGAAACGACTTTTCTCAGCATGATCAAAATCTCCTTACGGTTATGGTCAGGAATTGAACTCGTTCTTTGGCGTGCCAATGCCCAGAGCATGAGTGCGGCTATTCACCTCCCTTCATTCTGAAAATTGCAGGAATAGATTCCTTATGTGAGGTCATTTTTTGTGTACGTTGTTAGCCTGCATTATTCATGAGTGCCTTGCGGTCATCCAGGAAGGATCTTTTATGGTAAAATCCGTGCCCGTCGAAGCCACTGGGCACGTCCAAAAAGGACTCATCCTGAATGACAGAGGTTGTTCGACTTGTGCTCAATGCGTCGATTCATGAACCATTCAGGTCAGCAAAACGAGACGTGCCTGGTGCGAAGTGGACAAATTAAAGGATTGAGTGTCACAAAAGTATCACGGGGAGATCAAGAAGTGGTCAATTATTGGAGGGATTTTGAAGAATTCCTACAGCGCCCTCATTAGGCGCCAATAGGGAGAATTCTATCTGATAATGAAGGAGTAAATCGGCGGGCTTTGTTGATGAAACTAGAGCACTTCCATTTCGAACGAAAAAGAGGTTCCTTTCCCTAACTCGCTTTCAACCGACAAAGTGTTGTCGTGCAATTCCACAATCTTACTGGCAATTGCCAGGCCAAGGCCGCTGCCACCCGAATTGCGGCCCCGGCTTTTTTCCACCCGGTAGAAGCGTTCAAAAATCCGTGGCAGTTCACCCTTCGGAATCCCCCGGCCCGTGTCCGAAACTACCACATGAACTTTGTCTTCTTGCCGGCGCAAATCTATGTGCACCACGCCATCCGCAGGCGTGTACCGCAGCGCATTGTCGATCAAGTTGGAAAGCACGCGCTCGATCATAGCAATATCAGCTTTCACCATAGGCAAGTCCTTGGGCAGGCTTGCGTTCAACCGCACATTGCGACTATCCGCCTCCGGCTGGTATTTCATCACCACGTCTTGCGTAAGTTCGGACAGGGAGAATGGTTCCGGGTTTGGCTGAGTCTGCTTTGCGTCAAATTTGGAAAGCTCAAAAAGCTCGTCTACTAGTTTGGTTAGGGAGGATGTGTTCTCCAGAATTGTTTTAAAATATTTGGAACGTTTTTCAGGAGACAGGCTGGACTCTTTCATCAAGATGGTCTCCAAATAACCTTGCATCGAAGCCAGTGGGCTGCGCAGGTCGTGCGAGACGTTGGCAATCAGTTCGCGCCGAAGCTGGTCGTTGCGCCTGAGCTCATCCATATTTGCAACGATGGTATCCGCCATTTGATTGAAGGCACTCGCCAGTTGGGCGACCTCATCGTCTGAATGAATAGCAATGCGTTCGTCAAATTCACCATGTTCAAATTTCTTGACGATTTCAGTCATTCGGTTGAACCGTTTGGTCAAAAGAGCGAAGGAAATCAATCCGACGAACGCCGCGAAAATCAGTGCAACGCCCAACGTAATGGCAGTCGTTCGGATGATGTAGCTTTCCTTGATCATGTCTGAAGCAGAATCGTATTGCTGACCACCCAGGATGACGTAAAGAAATCCGTCGATGTTTTTGCCAATTTTGATGCGGGCGGCCGAAAAATGTTTCTTCCGAACCTCGTGTTTTGGGTCGTCGCCGAGAATCGGCAGGGTCGTCTTTTGATCAAGAAAAGTGCGAACCTTTTCTAAATCCACATAGTTGAGCTTCACCTGCTGCGGTTCTGCAAAAAAGGCCAGAATCTTACCGGTATCATCCAGGAGATAAATCTCTACCCTGGGATTCATTACCATCAACTCGTGAATTGTATGCTCGATGCCGCCATAGTCCAGGCTGTCCGTTAGAAATGGCCTGAACTCCTTCGCGAGTTCCTGCGCTAAATTTCGGTTCAGCGCCTGGTCGGACTCGCGCACAAAATTCATTGACGACTTTACAGAAACCATGATAAGCACGATGCCGAGGAGAAGCAGAAGGATCAGAAAGATAGCAGAGATTTTTCCGTAAAGAGTGTGAAAGACTTGCATCAGGACAGCTCTTCGAGTTCTATGAAACTGTAACCAATACCCCAAACTGTTTTGATAAACTTTGCGGAAGATGGGTCTGGTTCTATTTTGCTGCGTAACCGGTTTATGTGCGAGTTGACCGTGTGCTCGTAACCGTCGAAATTATAGCCCCAAACCATATCAAGCAGTTGTTGCCGGCTGTAAGCGCGCCCGGGGTGCGAGGCAAACACAACCAGAAGATCGAATTCCTTGGCAGTTAGCTCGATGGTCTTTCCCGCCAGCACAACTTTTCGTTTGTCAATATCGATCAGCAAATCATTAAATACGAGCTTCTTTCCGGACTTGTCTTCGGCCTTTTTCTGCTCCGCTTCGATCCGGCGAAAAATTGCTTTTATGCGCGCGATCAATTCACGGATACTAAACGGTTTGGTCAAATAATCATCGGCGCCCAACTCCAATCCAAGGACTTTGTCGAGTTCCTCCGATCTGGAAGTCAACATCAGGATTGGCGTAGAATCGTTGTCGGCGCGAATGCGCTTGCATACTTCGAGGCCGTCGAGCCCCGGCAACATCAAATCGAGAATAACCAGGTCGTACTCATCCTCCTCAAACATCCGCAGCCCCGCCAAGCCGTCATCGGCCGTGGCGAGATCGTAGCCCATATCGGCCAGGTGGATCTCAAGCAATTCGGTAATATTGGGGTCGTCTTCTACAATTAATATTCGCTTACTCTGCATGTCTCCATTCCGGTTGCGTGGCTAGCGCAAGATCTACAAAGCCCAATATACAAAATGGATCTCACATAAGTATCACGGCATAAAAAAGCGCGGCTCTGGATCCACTTGCCGGGAGAAAGCACCCTAGCTGCACAGTTTCTTACCGCAGGTCTGCGCCGCGCACCAGCTAAAACCAAGCATTCAACTGCCAATCGTATTCAAGATACCGAATTTTGACTTTGTTTTCTTCTATGAAAGTACGTGTAGCTTCGTCAAGGTAAGGAAGAACGAAAGAGATAACGCCGCCATGCTCGTCAAAATCATCCTTGTACCAATTAAAAATCTGCGACAGGTAAAGAATCTTCTTTTCCCGGTCCAGCCCGTTTTTGGCTGGGTTGTTTAGAAATCTCCCGGTGACCTCCTCCATTTTCATGGCCAGGTTCTCCGAAGTGTAAATCTCAGTCGAAAGCGCAGGGCAACTCAGCGCAGCGCATACGAGCGCAAAATGTAGACGGGCTTCGCGAAATTGTGGAAAAATAATCTCTTTCTCAATTTGATTCAACGTGTATGTCCCGCCGGCCACAGGCAGCTCCCTCTTCGTGAAGAATGTCGCATCATCCAGGACGCTGCCGAGTAGCTGCAACGCCACGATCGGCCTTTTGTGGCCGTCACGCCTCTTTCGCAACTCTCTCGCCAAATCTCTTGAGCGCACGCTGTTCCGGTCCCGGGTAATGACCGGCGAGGCCCTAATAACCGACTTGATCGCGAGTGCGTTGTAGGCATTTATCCAGAATGCCATTTGACCGTCTTCCGCCACGATTGTTGCCGGGTCAAAATTCCCCAGCCATTTCAGGTAGGAATTAAAATCTTTGTCCGCCGCAATCGCCATGTAGTCAACGAGCCCATCCGCAACATGCTTTTGAAAGGCTTGCTGCAACAGATCCTGGCCTATCGCAGTTTCGCTCATCGAACGCGCGGGCTTGGCGGACACGAACAGGAATATCATCCCTGCAAGGATCAAGTTCACACCGACGACTGCTTTA
>JAJFJH010000419.1 GCA_021774155.1 Nitrosomonas sp. | reverse complement strand
TGAATCGCTGTTTTAACAATAGTAACTTCTATGGCCGGTGCGATTTCAACGATGACATAGCTTTCGCTGACATTGGTGATTTTTCCTAAATTGCCGCCGCTGGTAATGACTTCATCACCTTTTTGCAATGCTTCAATCATCTACTTTTGTTCTTTAGCGCGCTTTGATTGCGGACGAATTAACTATAAGTAAAAAATAACAAAAATACCGATTAACGGTAAAAGTGTCATAAAGCTTCCCTCAGATTGAGCTGGCGCAGCAGCTTGGGCGAAGGCTTCACTAATCAGCATGGTATTTCTCCAAATTCATTTCAAAAAAATTTACATATTAGCATGATGCGGGCCTATGCCTGAAATTCTCGTGCATATTCTTCAAATTCCCTCGCTTCGATGGCAGTACGAATTTCAGTCATCAGTTGTTGGTAGTAATATAAATTGTGTATCGTGTTTAGGTGTGAGCCTAAAATTTCATTAATACGCTGCAAATGGTGTAAATATGCACGGGTAAAATGTTGGCAAGTATAGCAACCACATTGGTCATCAGGTGATGTCGTATCTAAGCGGTATTGACTGTTACGTAATTTGACCACGCCTTTGCTCGTATAAAGCCAGCCGTTACGTGCATTGCGCGTTGGTAAGACGCAATCAAACATATCCACACCTTGTGCGACTGCATTAACGATGTCAGATGGTGTGCCAACCCCCATTAGATAACGTGGTTTGTCAGTCGGTAGTAGTGGTGCGGTGTGTTTTAAAATGCGTTGCATGTCTGTCTTGGGTTCTCCGACTGATAGCCCGCCAATGGCATAGCCATCAAAACCAATTGATTGGAGTCCGGCAAAAGATAAGTTCCGCAACTTTTCATGCATGCCCCCCTGAACAATGCCAAACAACGCATTTGGATTGTTTTCGTGAGCTTGTTTTGAGCGCTCTGCCCAGCGTAAGCTGAGTTCCATAGACTCACGTGTTATTGTTTCATTCGCAGGGTAGGGCGTGCATTCATCAAAGATCATCACAATGTCTGAATTTAACGTGCGTTGAATTCTCATGGATTCTTCTGGTGTAAGAAAGCAACTGTCTCCATTAACCGGCGACCTAAATTTAACGCCTTCTTCAGTAATTTTACGTAACTTGCCTAAACTAAATACCTGAAAACCACCGGAATCAGTCAAGATAGGTTTGTGCCAGCCCATAAAGTCATGCAAACCGCCGTGCGCTTCTATGATTTCCAAGCCAGGACGGAGCCATAGGTGAAACGTGTTACCTAAGACAATATGCGCGTCAATCGCCTGTAAGTCAGCTGGCGACATAGTTTTAACAGCGCCATAAGTGCCCACAGGCATAAACGCAGGGGTTTGTACGACACCGTGATTGAGCGTTAGTGTGCCGCGACGGGCAGCGCCATCCTGACAGTGCAATTGGAATTTCATGATTTTTTCTCAATGAGCATGGCGTCACCGTAACTAAAAAAACGATAGCGTTGTGCAATCGCATGTTGATATGCGTGTCGGATATTATCTAGTCCAGCAAAGGCAGATACGAGCATTAATAAGGTCGATTGTGGCAAATGAAAATTGGTGAGCAATCGATCAACAACTTGGAATTGGTATCCCGGCGTAATAAAAATATTGGTGTCACCATAACCCGCTTTAACTTCACCTTGATTGATGGCAGCAGAAGCCTCTAAAGCTCTCAATGACGTGGTGCCAATGGCCATGATCCGTCCCTCGGTTATTTTGGTTTGTTGAATAGCGTTTATTGTTTCAGGTGGAATATGAAAAAACTCATTATGCATGATATGGTCAGAAATATTTTCAACACGCACAGGTTGAAATGTCCCCGCGCCAACATGTAGTGTCACGTAGGCAATCATAACGTCCATCTCGCGTAATTTAGTCAGCATCATATCGTCAAAATGCAAGCCCGCCGTTGGTGCGGCGACTGCGCCGATATTTTTGGCGTAAACGGTTTGGTAGCGTGTTTCGTCGATAGCTGTGCTTTGCCGTGAAATATAGGGTGGCAGCGGTAAATGTCCATGTTGTTCAAGTAGCGCAGTTACTGTTTCTTCATGTTCAAAGCGTAATGTATAAAAATCATTCTCTCGCGCAGTAACGGTCACAGGGATATATTCAGCAAGTAACAATTGCGTGTCGAGTTTGGGCGCATGGCTGGCACGGATAACGGCGAGCACATGCTGATCATCCAGCACTCGCTCCACCATTACTTCCACTTTGCCACCACTGCTTTTCGTGCCAAACAGGCGTGCTTTAATCACACGGGTGTCGTTAAACACCAATACATCGCCAGCGCATAAAAAATTAGGCAAATCAGCAAACATCGCATCATTTAATTGGCTATGAGCGCTGTCCAAATGCAGCATTCGGCTGCTGGTGCGTTGCTCAGCGGGAAACTGTGCAATCAAATCACTCGGCAAGTCAAAATCAAAATCTTGTGTTTTCATGGAGCGGTATTATACGGGTGTCGCGAGTATCCACCCATTAACTGATTCAATTGGATGGCGAGATGGAGGCAGCGATAACCTTGGGTGACTACTGGTCACTACCAAAACCTTCAGCAATAAGATGGATTACGTTGGTTTTTAAATATTGGTTCGCGAACAGAAAGGCCTGGAGCTGGACTCCCGGATCTGAATATCATGGCTTTAGCGTTTAGTTACGTGAGCGCCAAAGTGAGTTCGTTTGTTGCAAGTTTTGTAGGATCAAGTCGCAAGAAGGATAGGCATCAGTACTATATGCCGATGCGCATTCGTCGAGTTGTTTCCTGGCCTGCGACAGTTGATTTAATGCAGTCCCTTCAATCTTTGCGCGCCTATATTGGTCCTCTTTACTTCGGTCTGAATCAACATTCTGAATGCTGAAATTAATGTCCTTTTCAAGAGATTCTAACAAACGAGCTGTGCGAGTATAGCCATTGTTGAATTTCTCGACATCCTTCTCAAGAATAGCCGATTTCAGAATTGCTAATTCGGAAAAAATCTGGCCCCATCCGTGACTGCTGTCAGCAAAATCTAGAGGTCCTTGGCAATTATGGCAATGCGGCCAACCACCATTTTCATCGACCCATCGTGAGCTATAATCGGTCGAAATTTCAATACCAATAGCACCGAGTGGTGGTGTAAAGAATTGGCTCCCATCAATATACTCAATAAACGCCTCGCTGGTATACGGGCACCCTGGTTTTGGTATCCAAACGTAGATATCTTTCCAGAAGTCAGCGGAATTTAAAGTGTTATGATGAGTGTTCAGATGACGATAGTAAGATGGCGTTGTGAATTTCCGGGCGCAGGCCCAGTCAGGAGCCTCTAGCAAAGTGTTGCCACTATACAACTGTTGTTCCTGACGATTTTCGTTATCATACCAAACATAATAGTCGGCCAAACTCGTTGTTGAATAGGCGCCTAGTACTAGAAACATAGGGGCGATTACCATCGAAAGTTTTTTCAGAAAGCGGTGGCAGCCAATTCGATTTGCGGGAGAACCATTAGTTAACAGTTTGATTAATTTGTTCATCTTTTCCTCCATTTTGTCTAAAAAAATGATAATCCAGTACTTGATAAAATAACTTATAAATCTGGTATGTAAGCTAATAATGATTTGTTCATACTAAATCGTCTGTGTGAAATAACACATTGGTTGATATGTTGCATTAATGGACGCGTCAACGTTTGAACATTAGACTAACAACACCGTCAAGATTTCAGGCTGTTTAAATTTCTGCTCAAATTTCTTAAAGGTCGAAATCAAATTTGTTGGTATTGGCTTGAGTCCGAATGGAATGTGGTATTTAGGTTAAGGTTGCTGTATAGACTAAATTCAGTGATAATTGCACTCCCTTGGCTTATCGGTAAGCAAAGGTAGCATTAAAAGGCATTTGCCGGGATGGCGGAATTGGTAGACGCACTGGATTCAAAATCCAGCGATGGTGACATCATGGGGGTTCGATTCCCCCTCCCGGTACCAGAAGAGGTTTTCATAAAGCCTCATATCGTATCAAACTCCATGTAATTATTAGATTTTTATCTTGCTGCTTGTCTCATGTCGTGTCATGTTATATTTTGACATACCATCAATTTGATGGTACTTATGATGGTACTTTTTGATGCCGCTAGGCGAGATACCATCAAATGCTTACAGATACCGCAGTACGTAACGCTAAGCCGAAAGACAAACCTTTCAAAATAAGTGATAGTGGTGGTCTTTATTTGCTGGTGAAATCCACTGGTAAATATTGGCGCATGAATTATCGTTATGCCGGTAAGCAAAAAACACTGTCCATTGGTGTTTATCCTACGATTACTCTTGTTAATGCTAGAAAGAAGCGAGACGACGCAAGAAAATTACTTGCTGAAGATGTTGACCCTGCAATCGTCAAAGCGATCAACAAGCATACCAAGCAATATGCAGCAGAAAATACCTTTAAAGCCATTGCCCTTGAATGGCACGCAAAAACTTCAGCAACCTGGGCAGCATCAACGGCGCACAATATCAAACGATATCTTGAAAAAGACATTTTCCCCTGGTTGGGTAATCGCGTTATCAAAGATATTGCTGCGCCAGAATTATTGGCCGTATTACGCAGGATAGAAAGCCGTGGTGCCCATGAAAAGGCGAGTAGGTGCCGTGAATATGCGGGAAGGGTGTTTCGCTATGCCATCGCAACAGGTCGGGCAGAGCATGACCCAAGCGGCGATCTGAGAGGTGCATTAACACCCGTCAAAGTAAAACACCATGCCAGTATTACTGACCCAAAACTGATTGGTGGTTTGTTGCGAGCAATTAAAGGTTTCAGTGGTTCCTACATTACCAAATGCGCGTTACAGCTTGCGCCTTTGGTTTTTGTACGTCCTGGTGAATTACGTCATGCCGAATGGTCAGAGGTTGGCTTTGATAAAGCAGAATGGCGAATACCTGGCCACAAAATGAAAATGAATGAGCCGCATATTATTCCACTCTCACCACAAGCCATGGAAATACTGAGATCCATTCACCCGTTAACCAGCGAAGGGAAATATATTTTTCCAGGCATACGCAGTGCTTCCCGGCCAATGTCAGAAAACACCATTAACGCCGCACTACGTCGCATGGGGTATGATAAGGACGAAATGACCGGTCACGGTTTCCGTAGCATGGCCAGTACGTTACTACATGAACACGGCTGGCCGCATGAGGCCATAGAACGACAACTAGCCCATGCAGAACGTAACAAGGTTGTGGCGGCTTATAACTACGCGGAACACTTGTCGAAGCGTAAAGAAATGATGACTTGGTGGGCTGATCATCTGGATAGTTTGGCTGCTGGTGCCAAAGTGGTGAATTTTCCAAACGTTTGATCAAGTTTAACTGCGCCTAGCCCGACGGGGTGAACACCGGGGAACCTTGCCCGGTTGGCGTGTTTCTGAATTAAGGGGCACGGTATAGGGTGTGCATAAATGAAAAATAATAATAATATTTTAAAATTGCCTGAGTGGTTTGATCGAGAAAAATATAAATCATCAGAAGATTTAACTTTTATTGATTGGGCTTTAAATTTGCTTACAAGAAAGCACATTCTTGAAACTATAGAGGAAGAATCAGCTGATGATGTTAAACATCTTTTTAGTACAGAGATTAGAGCTATTCATGATGATGGTGTTCTCAAGCGCGAATATACAAAGGATCTATATGAAGGGTTAGAGGAAGTTTATGGGGCCGAAAAAGATAAGCCCGGTTTTGGGGTTGTTTATTCACTGCTATTAGATGACGCCGTAAAAATACATGAAGAAATACAGGCCGATACTAAACTTAGATGTGATCTAGCGACTCGAAGCTATCACAATGATATGTTTTTTGAAAAAAGATGGGGTATAGATGAATACTTTGGAAATAATTATTTAGGGACTGTATATGATGAACATTATGATAGAAATTACTTTTATAGATCGCATCTTGTTGTTGAGTTAGAGGCAACAGATGAGATTGTTCTTGAAGCATTTAAAAGTTGGTTGTTTTCAATGCGAGAAAGAGAAAAGGAAATATCTTGTGAAAATAGTGGTCATCCCAAGAAACTTACGGATAATTTACGGAAAAAGTGGGTAAACGCAGAAATTCCCCCTTTTATTGATCTTGAAATATATCAGCAGCTTGAAGACATTAGATTACCTTTGCATTTAATTGGTAATGCCATTTTTTCTGATAAGGTAGATTTTGATACTACTGAAGCTGTACGAAAAACAACGCGTAAACTTGCGCGCTTGGCATTAGAGCAATCTAATGCTATTTTGCGACACGCTTTAATAATTGAAAAAAGAACAAAACGGTATAAAAACTGATAGGTTCCTTTCCGGTAGAATTATAAATTCAAAGAATTCCGGTAAAGGAACTTTAAAATAGCCTCCCTCGAAGTATACATATGATGTAACTAAACTTCATATCACCTTACAACAACTCAATAGGTGACATGATGTCTAGTAGCGAATCTCAAGAAATTCCCGAAGCCCTAAAAAAACTTCGATCAACTCCCAAACTCAGCCAGCGTAAGACAACCCGTCGTTCAAGCCTTATATGCTTGTTCATCTGCCAGTGTGTGGCGTGGTGTCAACGCTGGACGAATACCCAAGCCACGTAAATTATCACCACGTACGACTTGCTGGAACGTGGGCGAACTGCGGGAAGCGTTAGCAATCACCGGAAATCAGGGGGCATAACATGGACAAAAAAATACCACCCCATAAAGAAGTGGCTTTTCAAGAAATCAATAAGCAGTTTACCGGTGATAACGCAAAACAGCAATGCACTCGACTATTACAAGCCTTAAGAAAATTCAGCATCAACACTTTTGAAGCAAGTCGTGGATTGGGTGTTTATCATCCACCGGCGCGAATATTGCAGCTACGCCAACTAGGGCGCTGTATTGAAACGATCTGGCAGACCATAGAAGCTGAAAATGGCGATAAACATCGCGTTGGCTGTTATGTTTTATCGAGTGGTGAAGCCCATGAATGAAAGCTGGCTGGAACGACTGGAAATGCTGCTTGTTCGTTTTTCACATCTTGGTATCGGTGCTGATGTTGCCGCACTTAGTTTGATTGAGTTATGGGCACTCTATCTTCATCTTTCCCGGCTGGTGGATGGTTAAACGATGGCAGGAAGCCATTTACTCAGACTAGGTAAGGTAAAGGGCAAGAATGGCGTTCTGAGCGCATTAAGACACAGCAAACGCACACTACAGGCTGAACGTGGTGCTGGTGCGAATATTGACCCGCTCAGAACGTCATTTAACTATGCCTTAACGGGTTCTGGTTCGGCGGAACAGATTGATCGTCGCGCCAAGGTGTTAATGGTTGAAGCTGGCATAGATACACCCCGGAAAAATGGGGTGATGGCCATAGAGATTATTTTTAGCTTGCCCATTGATCGACACCAGCAAGGCACTCGGCTACTCTTTGAAGACTGTTTGCAATGGGTTAAGAAACATATTTCCGGTGTGCTGCTATCGTTTGACATTCACCTGGACGAAAGTGCGCCTCATGCTCATGCGTTGATTCTACCGTTGATAAATAACAAAATGCAGGGGCATCGTGTCATGGGTGGCGTGGGCAATCTAAAGCGATTAATTAACCTGTTTCACACTGAAGTCGCACGTCATTATGGTTTAAGCAGAAACGAAACTAAAAAACTTAATAGCAAGGCTAAAGAATCACTTTTTAGACAAATTTTGTCTGGTCTAGTGAATGATGCCGTGATGAAATCAATGGTCTGGCCATGTGTGCGCGATGCGATCCATAACGATCCATTACCCTACGCACAATTGCTTAACATTGAACATAAGCGGCAATCAACAAGCGACAAGAGCAAATCATTCGTGCAGATCATGACATCAAAAGGCAAAGGAAAAGATACAAACGCTATATAGCGTTACAGCCTCCAAAAAGAACAAACGCTATCCTGTGTATAGAGTTTCATATCATCACCACTTTAACGAGGGCACTATGGCGACAAATACGAAAGCCAAAGCAACCATAAAACGCAAACCGAACACACTTAGAATCCAAAGTGAAAAAGGTAAGGGTGAAGAACGTAAACTTGCTGAGGTACAGTTATCACCCGCCATACTCAATACGATTGTGGCGCAATCTTTCCTTAAATCATTTGTGGGTGAAGTAGATTTGACGGAAGCAGCCACAGTCATTCAAGAGAAATCAGACAAGATCTGAAATGGTTTAATGCAACAGGACACTTCTAGAGGCAGATTTATAATGTCATTAGAGGTGAATATGAATACACAAACAAAACGAGTGAATCCGAAATATACACTTGAATTTAAACAAGATGCGGCAAGGTTAGTTAATG
>JAJFJH010000418.1 GCA_021774155.1 Nitrosomonas sp. | reverse complement strand
CCACCGGGGATGGAGGACTTAACCTCACAAATCCAAGGCATGTTTCAAAACATGTCTACAGAAAAGAAAAAAAATCGCAAATTAAAAATCAGCGAAGCTAGAAAACTGCTTGTCGAGGAAGAAGCCGCCAAATTAGTCAATGATGAAGACCTAAAATCACGCGCTATTCAAAATGTCGAGCAAAATGGCATTGTGTTCCTCGACGAAATCGATAAAATCACCAGCCGCTCAGAAAATTCTAGCGGCGAAGTGTCTCGCCAAGGTGTACAGCGTGACTTGCTACCGTTAGTCGAAGGCACCACCGTCTCCACTAAATTTGGCATGATCAAGACCGATCACATTCTGTTTGTTGCCAGTGGAGCATTTCATCTCACCAAACCATCAGATTTAATCCCTGAATTGCAAGGACGCTTCCCAATTCGCGTTGAACTCGCCAGCTTGAGCGTCAGTGATTTTGAGCAGATCCTAACCAACACCGACGCCTGCCTGACACGGCAATATGAAGCCTTGTTGAAAACAGAAAGTATCGACCTGAAATTCTCAGACGACGCCATTAAGCGCCTGGCGGAAATCGCCTTCTCAGTCAACGAAAAAACTGAAAACATCGGTGCAAGACGCTTACACACCGTCATGGAAAAGTTACTTGAGGAAATTTCTTACGACGCATCAAAACGTAGTGGTGAAACCGTTGCGATTGATGCTGAATATGTGGATGCACGTCTTAAAGACCTGTCTCAGAGTGAAGATTTGGCGAGGTATGTTTTATAAGGATAATTATATTGAACCATATAAAACGCATGTTGCGCAATTCGGTCGCCTTGCACTGCTTGGCACTATGATTCTTTTCCTCCTTTGAGGATTTTTCTCACGGGAAAACCAACCGGAAACCAATATTGTTGTCGTGGTTGTTCAGTTGATTCCATTTCGATTCGTCGGGCGGCTTCTTCGACAGTCCGTTGAAATAGCCGCCCGACGAACCTTTTTATTTACCCACCTGTGTTAACAACCCCATTTGAGCTCAATCTGCCGCCTTAAACCTCGCGGCATCAATAATCGCCCACAAATGAAAAAGCCCGCCAATAACCGCAGGAATAACCAATACCATGAAGAAATAATTAACACCTACAATCGCAAAAAACAGCAATGCAGCTAATATGCGTCCTTGAACCAATTGTCCCAAACCAGGGATAAAAAAACTACATACCGCTGCAAGCACATTACCGCCCGAACCTTGTCCTGTCATAACGAAACTCCAAGTTTTAAGAAATTACTGAAAAACCCTTGTATTCTTAGCGCCACGGCATAATAGGAATGACCGAGATACTGTTTTTTGGCGACCCTTCAATAATTCTGTCGCTGTAGGTCAGGTAAACCAGCACATTTCTTTTGCGGTCATAAAAGCGAACGACTTGCATTGACTTAAACAAGAACGAAGTGCTTTTCTTGAACACTTCATCTCCATCTGCATCGCCGCTTTTAATTTCGTCGGACAAAGCAATTGGTCCAATTTGACGACAAGCAATTGATGCATCAGAAGTGTCTTCCGCAAGGCCGACCACACCTTTGACACCACCTGTTTTGGCACGACTTAAATAACAAGTTGCACCTCTGATGTCTGGATCATCAAATGCTTCGACAACGATTTTGTCATTAGCCCCCAGCATCTTAAATTTGGTTGAAACACTACCAATTTTCTCAGCCTGTACAACCATTGGATAAAACAATACTGCTGTCAGAGCCAGCATAGAACAAATAGACCCTGAAAACTTTGGAAAACTGATTCGATTTTTTATCATGACTACTCCTATGACATACTTAAATAAAATTGTTACGCGTTTAATATAGCAAAAGGCACTACGCATTTGTCGTATTCAATTTACCATTTCGGTAAAAATCGCCCCGTCCTCTCGCAATAATTTTCATACTTTCTACCAAAAGCTTTTCTCATTAGTTTTTCTTCACTTCCAACATTTATGGACCATACAGGGAATAAAATTAATACCCATATTAAGTAAATCCAATTATTGAGTAGAAAGGAGAAGCCTATATTAAAGAATAACAAAAATGCCGCATAAAGTGGATGTTGACAATATTTAAAAGCACCGCTTATTACTAAATGCCGCTCTCTTTCTTTGGGAGGCAATGAATACAAACTCCAAACCACTAATGCGCTCCCGGCCAGAGAAAACACAACAAATACTGAGAAACGTACCACATCATTACTAATGATACGCGGCAAACCGACGACATCTTCCAGATAGTATGCCAACGCCAATAAAGCTGTAGCTATCAACCCACCACTAGGGCCTGAACCAAAGATTCTATCGTATGAATTCAATGTCTTACTTCTACAAAAATCATAAAGTCACGATATCGACAGAAGTCATTGACTGGGAAATCAGGGGTCTTATTTTCAATAGTAAACTAAATACCATACAAGAATCAGATTTAGGGAACACACGACTAAACTAGATCATGTTGGAGCCAGCAGAAAGTGAGTCCAAATTAAAAAAACAAAATCCCATAGCTGCAATGTTATTCGCGTACCCAAGCCGATTCATACTGACCCGTTACCGAATCAACACAGGTTAATTTAATCTGCATTCCATCGGAAGACAGTGTACCCGCGCAGCGTCCCGTAGAAGGGATAGTCGACTGATAGTTGCTCTGGAGATACCGCCCTTTAATAACGCCATTACCCGCGGATTGGAAAGGAAAGTCTTGAATTGCGCCTATAATTGTAAAACTAAATGCATCCCCATCTTGGATAGTTTGGGATATGTTCCCAGGGTTCGGATATAGTTCATGCCATGTACTACTAATATTCATGGGTGACAAAGATTGAGGAGGCTGGGTCGTTGCGAGAGGATTGGCCTGATTCAAAGGTTCGGATGACGGGATCGAAGCACTTGTTTGCTGTTCAATGTTGGGAGTTTGCTGTGTCTCCATTCCAGAATTGCTTTCATGCTTTCCGCTCACAGCGACATAAAGGCTCGCGATAGCACCGATCAACGCAGCTATTCCAGTTAATATCCCTGGCAGGGTTTCGAACCAGTGTTTCTTTTCGTTAGCCACTTTATCTAAATCCAATAGAGTAAATGTTTCGCCGATTTAATTCTAACAGCAAGTTAAAAAGACTATTAGTTTATTTTCTACGGTGATCAAATAAATTGATAGTCCTGAATTAAAAATCAAAATAGAATAGTAGCCATCTATGACATCGAATGTATTTAGGGGTCAAATAATGAACAAATTACTACTTGGTATCAGTATTTTGGTTATTTTAAGCGCTTGTGATGAAAATAAACAAACCGCCGGTAAAGATAACGCTACGAACAATACTGCACAAAAAGAAGTGATAGAGCCCACACAACAAACTAGCAATGCACTGGTTACAACTGACATAGACACTGAAATTGTTCAAGCAAGAGCAGTCATTAAATCATTTGCAGGCACTTTAAAAGGTGAACTACAAGCTGGAATAAAAGCTGGCGGACCGGTGACGGCATTGGAAGTCTGCAATACTAAAGCACCACAAATCGCAGCGAAAGTTGCTACAGAAGCTGGCATGC
>JAJFJH010000417.1 GCA_021774155.1 Nitrosomonas sp. | reverse complement strand
CGGCAGGTGCATTGCGACTCAACAGTTTGAAGATTATTAATCGAGGTGAGCAGATTCCGATATGGATCGAGGGCCCTCAGAGCCTGACTCTTGGTGAAAGCAACACTCTCTTGTTTCACGGACAGCGACACTCAAGTTCCGAGCTCTTCCACGATGTCTATTCTGATGAAAACGTTTATTGGCTTACCGATGACGGCGCTGCCGGGCTTCGATATGAGCTTCAACCTGAGAACAATGAGTCCAATGACCAAGCCGCATTCTATTTGAGGCAGCTTCACCTGGAAGAAGAGAATCTGTTTCATCGGTCCAATAATTCAAGCGCTATCGATGACGACGAGGGTTGGATTTGGCGGTATCTGTTTGATGACCAACGGCAGGTGATAAACTTTTCGACCGGCTCCGTCGCGAGGTCTGTGGAGCAATGTTCCTTGCGGGTCCGGCTTCAGGGAACAACCTTGGATCCTGTCAGTCCAGACCACCACGTTCGCATAACCCTGAATGGCCAACTTGCTGCTGAAGAGTTCTTCGATGACAGAAACGAGCTTCTCGTTAATGGCATCTTCCCGTCTTCCTGGCTCCACGAAGGGATAAATCAGTTGGAAATCCACCTAGTGCCTGACACAGGAGCCAGGATAAATCAAATCTATGTCGATTGGCTCGAAGTGATTTATCCCAGGCAGTATGTTGCCCAAAGCAGTAGTCTGAAGTTCAGTGCAGCCGTCAATCCAAATCGCTCAACTGAGTATCTGTTGACAAATTTCGACGACGACAGGATTTCGATTTTCGATGTCGGTGGCGGAAGAATATGGCAGCCCGAGTCGGATAGAGTATCCGTTTATGCAGTCGAGTCGGCCGGCTTTGACGATGGTAAGTTCGTCCGTTTTTCTGTGGACGCAAGCCCCTTCTTCTTAAGATCCAGAGGCCACACGCTTGCGATAATTGACCAGCAGACTGGAGTCCCGGAGTTTCATTCATTTGATACATTTGCCTCAGTACAGCAGGCCGACGCAATGGCGGAGTTGATCGAGAGCTTGCCGCCGGGACAAATCGTCCTTGCGGGCATTGCCGATGATGGTTCGGCAGCCATGACCGAGAGAGCCATCCGGGCATTGGAGTCACTGGGGAGCAGGCTGAGCCGCACTGTGGGTGGCCGTGATTCATGGGCCCTGATTGGGAGCAAGGGAGCTACTGGCACCTCCGTTAGGGAGGCTGTTGTTTCCCGTCATAGTGGGACGGCCGGCGTCGTGGATACGCTCAGTGGGCAATTCGCTTTCAAGTTTGGCGTTTCTTTCGTGGACTCTGTGTCCGGAACCTATCATGGTGCCAGCTCAGATGGCCTTCGGCATGTCATTATGGTCGAGCCTGATGAGCAGAGCGACTTGCGCAATGCGAACAATGGAGCGGACTACCTAATCATAACGCACGGAAATTTTTTGAGCGCTGCCCAACGCCTCGCTGATTACAGAGGGGGCAAAGACGGCTTTCGCTGCCAGGTTATCAATGTGCAGGATATTTATGATGAGTTTAATTATGGCGTCGTTCATCCGAAAGCGATCAGGGATTTCCTTGCTTTCACTTTCGAGAGTTGGCAGCAACCGGCGCCATCCTTCGTCGTCATTATTGGGGACGCGTCCTGGGATCCGAAAAATCAGCTTGCGGAGTCGTTCAAAAGGAACTTTGTACCCAGCTACGGTATCCTGGTGTCAGATACCTGGTTTGTGACTCTGGGCCAAGGTGATGACATGTTGCCTGATTTCCACATTGGCCGACTGCCGGTGGAGACGTCTGAGCAGGCCGAGCTGGTTGTATCAAAGATAATTTCCTATGAGAATCAACCAGTTGATTCATGGGGTAAGGAGTTTGTTTTTTTGAACGGTGGCGAGAATGCCGTCGAGCAAAGCATATTCCTGGGTCAAGCTAATACCCTGATAAAAACTCTGATTGAAAGCAATCCTCTGGCTGCAGTCGCGAATCGTTTCAACAAGACCACCAATGAAACAATTACTCAAAATCTGAGAAGAGTAGTGGCAAGCAGAATCAAACAAGGTGCGATTTGGGTGAATTTCTTGGGCCACGCTGGTAGTTCTGTTTGGGACATCGACATTGGCAGGCCAGATGAATGGCAGAACACGGACATTTTTCCTTTTATGACCGGAATGTCTTGTCATGCGGCCCGGTTTGCCAATCCAAGTTTGAACAGCCTGGCGGAAGATTTCTTCGTGAGTCCGGTTGGCGCAGCAGCCTACTGGGGCTCCACCGGCTTTGGCTACATCGTGCAGGATTTTTTCTTGCTAGAAGGTATGTTTCAGGCTGTTAACCAGGATACCATCCGGAGAGTCGGTGAGTTGGCTACGCGGGCCAAAATCCACTTGTGGCAGCAGTTAGGCGACCGGGACAGGAGTCGCTTCGTGATAGACCAGTATACGTTGATTGGAGATCCGGCCCTCACGCTGAGAATCCCAGTGACCCCGGAGCTTACTATGAAAGCCGGTTCAATTGAGTTTGAAAATGATTTCTTGTTGACGGTGGATTCGACCACGGCCATTCAAACTACGGTCCACAACCATGGGTTGGTTCCCACCGATAGCGTTGAAGTAGACCTGTTTGCCTTTGGGCCTTCCGGTGATTTGTCGCCAGTTCAAGTCATAAATGTCCCACCAATTGCAACCGCAGATAGTTTTCTTGCGCAATGGTCGATTCCGAATCGGCCGGGGCTTTACAATTTTCAGGCTGACGTGGATCCTCGCAATTTCATCTCCGAAAGTGATGAATCAAACAATTCTGCCAGCAAAGAGATTGTCGTTTTTCAGTCTGACCTGACACCTATCAAGCCTCTAAACAATGGAGTCGTTACGCAAAACAGACCACAACTTGTGACAAATAACTCGAGAACTGCCAACGGTGAAGTTCTCTATTTTTTTGAAGTTGATACTTCATTGAGTTTTAGCAACCCCGGCCTCATTCAGTCTGGCCCTCAGAATCAGGGCAATGGTGCGACTTACTGGACTCCAGGTCTGACCCAAACCGGTACCTATTTTTGGCGAGTAAGAACGTTTTCAAGCGAACGTTACGGTCCTTGGGCCAGGTCATCTTTCGTTTTTGTGCCAAATGATAGCGTCACTTGGATGCAGTCTGATTCAGCGCAGTTTTCAGAAGGCAATGCAGTCGGTGTCAGGTCTACGCCCGGAGGCCAAGTAACTCTACAAAACACACAGGTGGCATTCCGTGCGGAGTCAGCAGGGTTCATCGACGGCAATTATGCAATTCTGGAAAAGGATGGAAATGTAATTGAGCTTAACAAGAGGGGCCATAACCTGGCAATGTTTGACCCTCGTACCGGAGATTTGCTTGAAGCTCTAAGTTTCGACACCTACAAAGATTCCCGAAACGCAGATTCCCTGTACACCTATATTATTGGACTTCCTCATGGCGTCATCGTCCTCGGCGCGATTAGAGACGACGCCACTAACTCCATGACAGAATCAGCGTACCAGGCATTTGAATCCATTGGTAGCAAATTCACACGACAGATAGAGTTCCGAGATTCCTGGGCCATTGTCGGCTCGAAAGGAGCACCGATTGGCTCCGTCCCGGAAGTTTGGCGCCGGTCGGGAGAAGGAGCGATTTCCGTTACAGACACTCTTGTTAGATTCTCTCAATCCGGCTCTATCACTTCCCCGGAAATCGGTCCCGCTCTGCAGTGGAGCTCAGTGCGGTTGGACCACAGTATCCCAAACGACAATGCCGGATTCCGAGTCGCTATTCTGGGGAAGAACCACCAAGGCAAAGTAGATACCTTGTTTAGGGATGTCACAGGAGACCGAATTGACATTTCAGCAATTTCCCCTGCAACTTACCGCAAGATTTCGCTTCATGCCACCCTTGAAT
>JAJFJH010000416.1 GCA_021774155.1 Nitrosomonas sp. | reverse complement strand
ACTATGGAAAATAGCGGCGGCAAATGGTATGGCGTCACCTAATATTGGTTTGTTAACGGATGTGATCACATGTCCTGGCGCAGAATTTTGCACTTTGGCAAATGTCCGCTCGATTCCATTGGCACAAAAAATTTCTGAGCGTTTTGAAAGTATTGACTTTCAACACGACATTGGTGAGATTGAGCTTAATATCTCAGGTTGCATGAATGCATGTGGGCATAATCCAGTAGGCAACATTGGTATCACGGGTGTCGAAAAGAAGAACCATGATGAGTGGTATCAAGTGGCGGTGGGTGGTTCAAAAGGTAACCATAGCTCCATTGGTAAAATTATTGGTCCATCATTTACCTTTAATCAGGTACCTGAAGTGATTGACAGGCTGTTACAAGTTTATTTGCGTGAACGTATTGAAGCTGAGCGTTTTATCGATACGGTTCGTCGTATTGGTGTTCAACCGTTTAAAGAACATGTGTATGCAACAGAAATTGAGGCTGAGCCGGAAGAAGCAAATAATAAGCATGAGTTTAAACCAGCTCAATATTCTGTTCCTTTTTATTCGCCGAGGTTTTAACAGAAATGATTATTAAGAATAAAGGGATAGTTGAAGATGATTGGGTTGTTCTACGGCTGGCTGAGGACGAGCAGGCAGAAACTGTCACGATTGCTGCAGGTAAAGTGATTGTGCCGCTCAAGGTTTGGTTTGCCCAACGCGACAAGCTGCAAAATCGTGCTGACCTGGGTGTTTGGGTTGCCAGTGACGAGCGTCCTGAAGTATTGAAAGATGATATTGATAAATTTAGTGTTATTGCTGTAGATTTCCCAAAATTTTCAGATGGCCGTGGTTATTCAATTGCTTATAATTTACGTGCTCGCCTTGGTTACACCGGCGAGTTACGAGCAATTGGCGATGTGTTGCGTGACCAATTGTTTTATATGCAACGGGTTGGCTTTGATGCATTTGTACCGCGTGCTGACCGTAACATTCGGGATGCATTGAAAGGGTTATCCGACTTTTCAGAAGTTTATCAAATTTCAATGGATCAGAAATTACCTTTATTTCGCCGCGTAAAACGTACGGAGAATGTTGCAACAAAATGAGCAAACTACAACAAAAAGTTGAACAGGTCGTTGCTGTGCTGACAGAGGCTGTGCATGATTATGCCCCCGTTGCATTTGCCAATAGTCTTGGCGCAGAAGACATGGTGTTGATGGATCTTATTGACAGATATAATTTTGATATAGAGATGTTCAGCCTTGATACGGGGCGTTTGCCACAAGAAACCTATAATTTAATGCAGGCGGTTCGTACGCGCTACAAATCATCGCTACGTATTTATTTTCCCAATGTGAAACAAATTGAAGAATATGTAGCAAAGAATGGGGTGAACGGGTTTTATGAGAGCGTTGATTTACGTAAGAGATGTTGTCACATCCGTAAAGTTGAACCATTGCGTCGTGCTTTGAATGGCAAACGTGCGTGGGTTACCGGTATGCGCCAAGTTCAGGCAGCGTCGCGGATTAATCTTAAGCTTTCTGCCTATGATATGGATAATCGGATGCAGAAATTCAACCCGCTACTTGAATGGAGTCATGAGGAAGTATGGCAATATATCAAAGAGAATGACGTGCCCTATAATAAGTTGCATGATGACTTCTATCCAAGTATTGGTTGCGCTCCTTGCACACGTGCAGTAACACCGGGTGAAGATGTTCGTGCGGGTCGTTGGTGGTGGGAGTCATCTGGGAATAAAGAATGCGGGTTGCATGTGGGAAAGGTTATTCCAATAAAATAAGTATTGCTAGCCGCAGAAATACAGACAAAATAATTAACATTTAATAGACACTATTTTCTGTAGTGTTATTTGAATTTTTACAAATTGAGAGAAATAAAATGAGCGACCATCCTTTTACCCATTTGGACGTATTGGAAAGTGAGGCCATTCATATCATGCGGGAAGTTGCGGCTGAGTGCGCTAATCCTGCTTTATTGTTTTCCGGCGGCAAAGATTCTATTGTCATGCTGCGTCTGGCAGAGAAAGCTTTCCGGCCCGGACGCTTTCCATTTCCGTTGGTTCATATTGATACAGAACATAATTTCCCCGAAGTGATAGAGTTTCGTGATCGTCGCGCTAAAGAACTTGGTGAACGTTTAATCGTATGTAGCATGGAAGATTCGATTAAAAAAGGTCGCGTGGTATTGCGTTCAGCGGATCAAAGTCGTAATCCATTCCAGTCAATTACGCTGCTTGATGCCATTTCTGATCATAAGTTTGATGCTTGTATTGGCGGTGCGCGTCGTGATGAAGAAAAAGCGCGGGCAAAAGAACGAATTTTTTCTTTCCGTGATGAATTTGGCCAGTGGGACCCTAAAAATCAGCGCCCTGAATTATGGGATATCTATAATACCCGCACACACCCCGGTGAGAATATCCGCGTATTTCCAATTAGTAATTGGACCGAGTTGGACGTCTGGGAATATATTGGGCGCGAACAACTAGAGGTGCCGCATATCTACTTTGCTCATAGGCGTGAAGTTATTCGACGGGGTACAGGCTTATTACCCGTCTGTCATTTAGTGCAGCCAAAAGATGGAGAGAAAGTCGAAGAGGTCATGGTACGTTTCCGTACCGTGGGCGACATGAGTTGCACTTGCCCCGTTGAATCAGATGCTGCAGATATTGATGCAATCGTTGCGGAAACTGCGATGACACGTATCACTGAACGTGGTGCGACACGTATGGATGACCAGACGTCGGATGCTTCCATGGAGCTGCGTAAAAAAGAAGGTTACTTCTAGGGCGTAGTAGATATTTTACAAAAGTTTTGCTGAGTGAAAAGACACCGCATTCAATCAGTTTTACCAAGTTTTATTTTTTGCGGTGATATAAATTTTCAAAAGGTTTTCAAATGTTGGTTAATGAGAATGTTCCGTTAGAACAAGCTGAGTTATTACGTTTTATTACTGCGGGTAGTGTGGATGATGGTAAGAGTACCCTAATCGGACGTTTATTACACGACTCGAAATCTATTTTTGAGGATCAATTAAGCGCCATTACTAATACCACGCGAAAGCGGGGAATGACCGGTGTTGACTTATCCCTGCTTACCGATGGGTTACAAGCAGAGCGTGAACAAGGTATCACCATTGATGTTGCTTATCGTTATTTCGCAACGCCAAAACGTAAATTCATTATTGCGGATACCCCTGGGCATGAGCAGTACACCCGCAATATGGTAACTGGCGCATCTACCGCTAATCTTGCGGTTATTTTGATTGATGCACGAAAAGGTGTATTGACGCAATCACGTCGACATGCGTATTTGGCGAGCTTGGTTGGCATTCCACATATCGTTGTTGCTGTAAATAAAATGGACTTGGTGGATTATTCACAAACGGTATTTGATGATATTCACAAAGAATTCTCAGCATTTGCGAATGACTTAGGTTTAAAAAATGTTGAATATATTCCAATGTCGGCACTTAACGGCGATATGGTTGTAGAGCGTGGTGATAACCTGCCTTTGTACAAAGGCGTGACATTGATGAGCTTATTGGAAGATGTGATCATTGATCATGACATAAATCTTGAAGATTTTCGCTTTCCAGTGCAGTGGGTATGTCGTCCCATGACAAAGGAGCTACATGATTATCGTGGTTATATGGGGCGCATAGAGTCGGGTTCTGTTCAAGTTGGTGACGCTGTCACTTTGTTACCTTCTGGATTGACTTCACGCGTTAAGGAGGTGTTGGTTTATGAGGGCCCTATTGAACGAGCCTTTGCGCCAGAATCTGTGACATTAACGATTGAAGACCACCTGGATATTTCGCGTGGAGATCTTATGGTAAAAACCGGAGAAGCGCCACGGGTTACAAAAGAATTTGATGCCA
>JAJFJH010000415.1 GCA_021774155.1 Nitrosomonas sp. | reverse complement strand
CAGCTGGCTTTACGACGGAAATCTCTCAATACTTTCGAGACAGCTTCACTTAGACCAAGTCGTTTGTCCATCTGACGCAACAACAATACACCGCCATCTGAAGTAATATCTCCTCCCTTGAGGTTAACTTCAATAGAGCGTTTTTTTATATCTGGAAAATCAAATGATTCTTGAGTACACTTTGTCACTGGAAATTCCCCTCTTTTATGCAGTGTAGATAACTGAATTATAAAAGATTACTAGGGGATTGCCACCTATTCTTGTGCAATATTGGGGCTAGCTTTTGGTAAAAACTTCATTTTGCTATCACTTTCACCGAAAAAAACAAAAAAGTACATTACAAAACTCAGAATCCTGGAATGATTTGTTTTTTTATTTGGAGAAATTGCTATTTGATTACAAAAATACTGATTGCTGTGTCGCTCGTGCAATATTGGGGCTAGTCGGAGATCGCGGGCTGTTTGCCGGCCACTGTTCAGCGCGTCGCTCTTCCATGGCGATGCCGGCAATGTTTTTAAAGGTTTGGTTTACAGAGGCGAAACGAAGTTGATCATCCAGCAGAAATATACCTGCGCTTGAGCGTTCAAAAATGAGGCGAAAATGTTTCTCTAGATTTTCTATGCGATTACGCAGTTGACGTTCTTGTTGTATCGTCGATCTTGCAGATTCAAGCAGCTTGTTGATGTCAAGAACCAAATTACCGATTTTATCATTTTCATGCCCTTTGGGGCAGTCTAGATAATTATCGTCACCGGGTATTGTACGATGAAGATTCGCTACAATTGATTGAATAGGTTGCGTCAGCGCACGTCGAACTAAAATCAACATTAAAATTGCAATAACCAAAGTTTGAATAATCAGTATAAATGCATGTTCTAGCGCCTCTTTCTTTACACGCTTATTCATCAGCTCATGATTTGGTTTGATATATATTTCACCAACTTGATCGGATGGTGTAAATGGATCATATAGCAGAAAATTTTGTGATTGTTCAAAACTTGTTGGTGATATTTCTGTCGATATGATCATCTCTGTTGAGCTAATAAGCGTTGATTCAGCAACCATATCATTTTTCTTCAAATTCTCTACAACTTCTAATGCAAGTTCTTCATTGTCAAGATAAGTTGCTATCTCTGCCGAACCTTCTATCGTGGAGAATAATTGTGTTAACGTATTTTTAGTTGCTTTTTGTTCGACTGACTGGGCGTAGAAAAAGGAAATTGTGGATGCGGCAATAGAGAAAATGATTGCGCCAAGTGTAATGAAACGAGTGATCCTAATATGAAGTTTGTTGCTACGGCTCATTAACTTTCATCCTGAAGATCATGTTAATTTCGTAATTTAAGTTTTTATAGATTGATAGAACTCATTGAATTTGTCATGACTTCTCAATGATTTTAATATTTTGATTCTATCAAAAATCCATTGGGGTATTTTAGGTATCCTATGTACAGTGTATCTGGAACAAACTTGATGCGACTGAAGCTATGAGAATAGGCATATCTTGGAAGCAGTCCATACTTTACGGATTGAACGCACAAATGCATATTTTAGTTCGGTCTGTGATAAGAGTCGCAGTCATTTGTATAAAGTTGATTTAACATAGACCCAGTAATGGCACATATTTCATTTTGGCGTCTTGATGGCTTTCTTGATAGGCTAATTGGCTTGCTCCATACTTATCAACGTGAATTGAAAGCTGTTGGCATCAGTGAGTTCCATTAGTACATTGGTTACAACCGTTGTCGAGTCAATCATCACTGATGGAATAATTAATGTGCCTTCGAGGGATGAGTAAGTTGCACCATTTTCTGGAAGTGCTTGTATGGGTGTGATACTGGAAGGATTAAGCTCAAAAACAATATTGGGGCTATCTTCGATCAGTCGTAGACTAACATCCAATAGCCCAGCCGATCCAGCGTCTACAGCAAAGTTTAAGGTGTTATCACTGAAGACACCTGATGTGTTTGTGATATGAATAGCACTTATCATGACAGGTACTATTTGTGTCCCATCAGCACTGATAGTTGGTACTTTGGTTAATCCTTGCTTAGGGTCTAGGTTTGTTAAAGGCAAATTGCCAATAGTATCTATCACATTCATTCCGTCAAAAAGGACGCGCCCGAATACAGTAAAGCCGCCATTTTGGTTATCAAGGTTCGCGGAATTATCTGCAAGATTGACAAACCATTGGCTAGTTGCACTATCTGGGTTGCCAGAAACTTTTGCCATTGCGACCGTGCCGCGTGTATTAGAAATTTTAAATTCATTTACAATAGGCGTCAGTGTTTCAACAGGCGCAAGAGAAGTCCCTTCAGTATTGCTGATAACTTTGAAGCCACCTGCTTGAATCACAAAATCAGGCTCGCTACGGTGAAAAATGCCATTTGTAAATGCTTCATTGTTAATGTAACTGTAAAAATTGGCGGTAGTTATGGGGGTTTGTGTTTCAAATAATTCGATGCAGAAGTTACCTATATTGGTATTAAAGCAGGCAACCGAATTGGCTTGTGTTAATGGTGATAAAGAGAACAAACTGACAAAGAATATTGTTCTTAAATACGGTTGAGTAAAATACATATCGAATAGGCTCTAAGAGAAAGATTTGATTATACTTAACCTTTTATATTTGAGTAAATGTTGGTGTGGTATCCTAAACCGAGTGATTCGGTTATATATTGATCTAAGAGGGTAGTAGTAATAAGAAAAATGCAGCGTAGAATCCCATCAATAGATATTACACCAGGCCCTGGAAACTACTCGTCGCTTCCCGATGACCAATCGCCATGGTTTAGATCGCGTCGCTTTATCATTTTCGTTGTTTCATTTTTGCTCTGTATTGCTATTTCATTGAGCTATGTTTTTAGCCGTCCGGCAATTTATCAAAGTGCTGCCACATTGTTAACTGTTGCCAAAACAGCTATTGATCAAGTAAGTGGTGATGCCGATATCCAGCATGTGGCGATTCAGAAACAGATATTGCTAGGATCAGAATTACTAGCCGAGACTTCTCGGCGACTTGAAATACCCGAAATAAAAGTTACGGATATTCGACGGATGTTGGATGTCAGAGGGATTGAAGAGACTAACCTAGTTGAGATGATCGCTGAAGGGCCTGATGTAATGGTGTTGCCTCTGTTGATCAACACCTGGATTGATGTCTATTTGGCGGCGAGAGCAGCAGAGATTACAAGACTAACCGGTAACACGGCCCAGATTATTGAAGATGAACTCAGTGGTTTAAGTGAAAAAATAAACATTAAGCGAGTTGAGCTGGGTCGTTTTCGACAGAGTCACGATATCTCTTCTGTCGGACGTGAAGAGAATGAAGCGTTGGCGCGTTTAAGTGGTTTAAATAAATCATTAAATGTGGCTAATGAAGAAGCAGTTAAGGCGGAATCTCGGCTTAATTCGATCAATAAAGCCATATCTAGAGGACAGTCGGTTGTTCCTCATGAAGATACACGGACGCTGAGTTTATTAGAGCAGCGTGCGCAAGAATTGCGGGAAGAACTGGAAGAGTTAGATCGTCGCTATACGCGTGAATATATGGAGTTGTCGCCTTCGTTAAAGGTTGTGCCAAAGAAGCTGGCCGCACTAGAAAGTGAGATTAAACAGATGCGTCAGAGTGGTCAGAGTATTGTTTTGGCAGATGCGGAGCAAGAATACAACGCCGCTCAACAGACTGTTCGTGCTATTCGTAATCAGCTTGATGAACATAAGCTAACAGCGGCGGAATTTACCACGCGTTTTACAGAGCATGATGCTTTGCAAGGCGACCTAGAAGCCTTGGAGTTGCTATATCGCGAGACGCAAGAACGGCTAGTTCAGATTAAAACGCGGTACGCTGGAAAATATCCACAAGTGGACGTGATTGAGCGTGCTTTTTTACCAAGTGAGCCGATTCGACCCAACTACTGGTTGGATACCCTGATAGCTGTTATCGGTTCAATTTTATTTAGCCTATTTTGTGTCTGGATTAGTGAGTTTCTAATGCGTAAGGAGCAACCGAAGTCTGCTGTGAATCTATCAGGCATTCATTTATACCAAGGTGATGCGCCTGAGGTGCTTAGTTATTCGCGACACCAAAACAAACTGACTCAACAGCAGCAATATGCATTGGAGAGACCAACGATAAGAGAAATTTCCAGTCAAGAGATCAGCGATCTTTTGCGGTCAGCTAATGACAAAGCAAAATTGCTGATTGCATTGTTGTTGAGCGGTATGACATTAGAAGAAATCTCGATGCTTCATGACGATGATGTGGACAGTGATGAAAATAAATTGATGATCGCAGGTTCTTCTCCACGAAATATCCCATTAAATCATATTGTAAAATCTTTCTTTGTGGATTTAGGTTGTCGTTTGACAAACCCGGTGGGGGAACCGCTAACGGGTGATGATCTTGCAGCTCTATTGGCATGTGCTGTTATTGATGCCGGTTTACCGGCACCTGAAGAATTAAATGCCGCTTCATTGCGGCACACTTACATGATTTATCTGGTTAAACAAGGTGTCCGTTTGTCAGAGCTGGAATTGATCATAGGTTATATTACCCCAACGGAACTTTCCAGCTATCGGGTATATTCTCCACCAGGGCCTGGGCGTTCATTCAGAGAAGTCGATGTGTGTTATCCAGCTTTCAATAGAGCGGGTTAGAATCTTTCGATTTGATACCCTTTAGCAGAAAGTTGGTTTAGTAAACCGTCGTCACCGACTAAGTGTAGTATCCCCACCAAAACAAATGTCGCTTTTTTGGTTTTAAATAAGGCTTCAATTTGTGGCATCCAAGCATTGTTTCTCTGGGCCAATATTGTGTCATAGGTGTTTGGGAAGTCGTTTCTTAGTGGGGTTAAAGCGACTTCTTTGAGCTTTTTTAAGTTTCCTTGTCGCCAAGCTGTTCTTAGGGTATCCCAGGTGGCTGGCAGTTTCTCGATATCACGTAAGGTATGAGCAATAATTTCATCTTCTTTCCCTTCACCCATTGATGAAATGAAGGACAATTGTTGTTCAGCTGTTTCAAATTGCCCTAATTGCTTGTTGTCTTGTATGGCTTTTGCGCTAAAAAAGGCGTCAACGCCTGTTCCTATAATGCCCAGTCGTTGTAATTCCATCATCGTTAATGTAATGGCGATCATACCTGGCTTAAAGTTCATAAGAATGGCTATTGGTATGCCTCGACTGGCGCAATAGGTTTCCAACGCTTGATAAGTTTCTTCACTTAAGACGCTACTGATGTCGCGTCCATCGGTATAGATTAATTCGCTCATCATTGTTAACTGAAACGCGGGGTCTTGAATTTTTTGTATGTCAGACTCAAAAACCAGCTGCTCAGATTGCTCGTATGCTTTTTTGAATGCCGCGGGTAAAGGATAATCAGCGGGCGTTAATAAATGGATGGTGCCACCGATAATTAATTGATGCCCATTTTTTTCTGCTATCCATATGGGTGCATTTGAATAGGCGGGTAGTGCGTAGATGAATATTAAGAATGCTAAAACGGACAGGCTTCTTTTTTTCATTTGGAGTCCCCTGTGATTGTGCTTTTGTATCAACGTAGTTTTAAATTGTTTTGTGTCAATTGTCCAAAATCTTTTTTTTAATGGGGTCGGTCGACTGAATAAATGACCTTGGTAAGCATGACAATTAAACAGTTAAGTTGATAAGCGTGGCGGCTTTTTGTGAGTCAGCATCTGTATATGCTTCATTGATTTTTGTGGTTACACGTTGGAGGGCAGATTCTTCTGGGTTACTGTCGGTATTTTTCTCGCCGTCTGTATTTTGACTGGCTATTTCTGCTCTCGCTTCAGCAGCCATTGCTGCAGCAGCCACGGCAACAGATCGGTCTTGTGCTGAAGGTTGAGCTGGCGCCAGCGCGGCACGTTGAATTTGTTGTGCTTTCTGTAAGGTGGCTTCTGGATTGCCGGAAACCCCTGATGTGTCGATTTGCACTTCTCCGCTGACAGCATATCGTTGGCCATCTGGACCGCTTTGATATTCGAATGTGGGACCGCCCTTGCTTAAGCCGCCAGCTGCTGCTTGGTGTGCCATTTCATGTGCACGGACTTCTCGATCAGTGGCACGTAATTCTTGAATCAGTTTTTCTTCTTCTGGGCTTCGTTCCGGGGAATTTGTCGCTTGACTTTGGTTTGAAGTGTTGACATCTGCTTGTGCTTTTTTTTCGGTGTCTATCTTTGTTTCGTGTGCAGCGGGTTGTGCCCTATTGATTGCATGGGGTGGTGTAAAGAAAGATTGGCTGATGGAAGGCTGTATGTTCATCTTCCTGAGTTATTGAAGTGGTTGATAGTACAATTAACGGTTGTTAATGTTGATTCTTTAGGTTTTACAATGTGTTGTGTTGAAATTGTTCTTAAATAGTTGGCGAGTTAATTGCGATGAATGACGCTGCATTATTCACCGCATCTCATCAATTGAGGTTAATCATTGAGATCAAATGCTACCGTGTTAAAGCCAGCATCAACATAGGTGATCTCGCCGGTAATTCCGCTGGCTAAATCGCTGCATAAGAATGCGGCGACATTACCTACCTCATTCGTGGTCACATTGCGGCGTAGTGGCGCAACTCTTTCGGTGTAACCCAATAGCTTGCCAAAATTACCAATACCAGCGGCAGCAAGTGTTTTAATGGGGCCAGCAGAAATGGCATTTACGCGGATATTTTTGCTGCCAAGACTGGATGCCATGAAGCGGACATTGGCTTCTAAGCTGGCTTTGGCTAGTCCCATGACATTGTAGTTTGGCATCACGCGTTGCGCACCAAGGTATGAGAGTGTTAATAGAGAGCCGCCATTAGCTTGCATCATAGGGAGTGCTGCTTTTGCTAGGGCAGCAAAGCTGTATGCGCTTATGTCGTGTGCGATACGAAAAGCTTCGCGATTGACAGTCTCAAGATAATCACCGCTGAGTGCTTCTCGTGGTGCAAATGCAATTGAGTGAATGATGGTGTCAATGCTATCCCAGGACTTTTTTAGATCCTCAAAGCACTGAGTGATTTCTTCGTCTTTGGTGACGTCACAAGGGAATAATAGTTTGCTGCCAAATTCGGCGGCAAGTTTCTCAACACGAGGACGAATGTCCTCTCCTTGGTATGTAAACGCGAGCTCGGCACCTTCACGATGCATGGCTTTGGCGATGCCATATGCGATGGAGCGATTGCTGAGGAGTCCGGTAATAAGAACGCGTTTATTGGTTAGAAAGCCCATGTAATTTCCTTGCAAATTTTTTAAATGTTAATAATTATAGCTTAAGCAAACATAGATGAATTAGTGAACTGATGTATGATGACTAGAACCTGGTATTACATTGATATAAATCAGCGACTCACTGAATTTAAATAATTCTTAGAAATCATGTTTCCAATGAAAAAAATTTTCAATGCTCGATGGCTTCTTTTGTTGGTTTCGTTTCTATTATTTGCTTGTAGTGGTAATAATTGGAATAGCCCATATCCTGCGACGGATTCCGGTAAAAATATTCTCTACAATGCATTTACTGAACGACCTAAACACCTTGATCCAGTTCAGTCATATAGTACGAATGAAATTCAATTTACGGGGCAGATTTATGAGCCGCCGCTGCAGTACCATTATTTGAAGCGTCCTTATACGTTAATTCCATTGACAGCAAACAAAATGCCAATGGTGACTTATTTCAATGTGAATGATGAAGAGTTGCTTGAGGATGCTGATATTTATGACATTGCTTATACGGTTTATGAGATTTCTATTAACCCAGATATTCTATTTCAACCGCATCCTGCTTTTGTTAAAAATGATCAAGGTGAATTTGCTTACCATTATTTAACTGAGAAAGCGTCATCAGGCATTTATCGATTGTCAGATTTTACTCAGACAGAAACGCGTGAGCTAACTGCAAAAGATTATGTTTTTCAAATTAAACGTTTGGCGCATCCAAGTGTGCATTCGCCGATTTATGAGTTAATGGCGGATTATATTGTGGGGCTAAGGGAATATGCTGGAACGCTTAAAAAGGTTGCAGATGGTCAATTGAATGACAGTTATTTGGATTTGCACCAATATGCACTGGAAGGTGCGGAGGTTGTTGACACTTATACCTATAGAATAAAAATTCGTGGGAAATATCCGCAGTTTATGTATTGGTTGGCGATGCCATTTTTTGCGCCAATCCCATGGGAAGCTGAGCAATTCTATGCGCAGAAGGTATTAAAAGATAAGAATATTACGCTAGATTGGTATCCAGTGGGTAGTGGGCCTTATATGTTGACTGAGAATAATCCTAACCAAGTGATGGTATTGGAGCGTAATCCAAATTTTCATAGTGAGTTTTATCCATCGGAAGGTATGCCTGGTGATGAAGAGAAGGGGTTGTTGGTTGATGCAGGTAAATTGCTGCCATTTATTGATAAGGTAGTGTTTAGTCGAGATCGTGAAAGTATTCCGCGTTGGAATAAGTTTCTGCAAGGCTACTATGATTCGTCAGGTATTGGTTCAGACAGTTTTGATCAGGCGGTGCAACTAATTGGGCAAGGTGAAGCAACTGTTACAGACGAGATGGCGGCGCAAGGGATACGGCTAGAAACCGCAGTTGCACCTTCTACTTATTATATGGGATTTAATATGCTGGACCCGGTTGTAGGCGGGGCAGATGATGCGTCACGTGAATTAGCAAGAAAACTTCGTCAAGCCATTGCTATAGCAGTAGATTACGAGGAATTTATTTCGATTTTTGCTAATGGCCGTGGGATACCGGCACATAGTCCGATAGCGCCAGGTATAGTAGGCCATCGTTATGGAGAAATGGGGATGAATACGATTGTGTACGATTGGGTAAATGGGCGTGCGCAGCGTAAGTCTATTGAAACTGCAAGAGAATTGCTCGCTGAAGCTGGATATCCAAATGGTCTTGATGAAAGAACGGGCGTGCCATTGGTTTTGTATTTTGATGTGACAGCACGTAGCTCGGAAGATAAGTCGGTACTGGACTGGATGCGTAAGCAATTCGAGAAACTTAATATTCAGCTGGTCGTAAGAAGCACGGATTACAATCGTTTTCAGGA
>JAJFJH010000414.1 GCA_021774155.1 Nitrosomonas sp. | reverse complement strand
GCAAAACGTGTGCCGCGGTAATCAGCTTCTTCAAGCTTATGTCTTTGAATCATCGTACCCATCGCGCCATCAAGGATTAAAATGCGACGGGGAAATATTTCTTCCAGTAAAGTTGTACGAGGATTTTTATTCATAAATAGTATTTCTCCTAAAGTTTAGCGTGGCATTATTATACCTCACCATCAATTGGTCACCGCCAAACGAAAAATAAACGTACTCTTCATGTTCAAGAATCCCTCAATTAGAGTGTTTTATTCATGGTGTCTGGCTAGGCGGCAAAGCCGTCACAATAGTCATTTTATTGAAAGGCTTGGCAACAACGCCATGCGCCATGAGGGAGGCTACTATCTATGGGGTATTTTGAACATGAAGAGTATAACTACGGATAAAGCAAATACAGTTGATAACCCGTGGCATTCAGTTCACCACTATCATAATCAATTCTTATATTGATTTCATGGTTCGGCTCAATAGATTGCATAGACGCAGCATTCTTAACCAAATAATCGTCAGCATAAAAAATACGGCTCGCAATTGATTTTCCTTGCGTATCCGTCAATGATAGTTTGAGTGCCGGCAATACCTGTGGAAATGACGCATAATTACGAATAGTTGCCATCATGGTCGATTCATCTTGATGCACCGGGTTTGTATATAACCCCGACGACTCAATACTTAATAGCGTAATATCCTGCGGGTATGGCACGGTACAATTCAGAACAGCACAATAGGACATCAACAACGGTTTGGTAGCCGGTGCAGCTACTGATATATCCACCCGATAAAAATAAATAATCTGCCCTATTAACAAAAACATTAGGGCGCAATTGGCGAAAACCCACCTAAGATTCAGTTTTTCTTTGACCGGTGTTGAGTCAAAGTCGTCGTCATCGTAAGCCGCGGTATTTTTTTCTGAGAAATAACTAAGATCCGGTTGCATGATTGATGTTTCATCAAAATCATTGATCCCCACTCTGGTTTCTACTGTCATTAAAGTTTCAGAAAAGGCCAGAGGGCTTACTTTTGGAGCGTCGCTAATTTCTGATTCTTCAACCGTAATTAACGTGGCAAAACTATTGAAAACATGCTGACATTGACCGCAACGCACATCGCCACTGTGCGCCTCCAATTGCTCCGAAGTCACACGAAAAGTGGTACTACATTCAGGACAAAGCGTTACCAACGCCATAGCATTAGATTCATATTTTTGTCCCAGTCAGCAACACCCACCCTTCTTGTTCTTTTGCAATCTGCATATCAAACCATTGCCGATACGTTGTGATCACTTCATCCGCTTGTGCTTCGAGAATCCCTGACAATATAACACGCCCACCGCTACGTGCCGCATTCGCCAGAATAGGTGCAAGCATAATTAACGGATTAGCCAATATGTTTGCCACCACTATGTCCACCGACTTTGACACGCTGGCATCAAGCTCTGTATGTGTGGAGACAAAATGTATCTTTGAAAAATCACACGTATTTCGCGCAGCATTTTCATGACTTGCTGTGACAGCATGCTCATCAATATCGACACCAACAACATGGTTCGCACCCAATTTAAGTGCCGCAATCGCTAGAATGCCAGAACCACAACCATAATCAAGCACCGAATCATTGGGTTGAAGATTTTTATCCAACCAGGAAAGGCACAGTTTTGTCGTCGGGTGACTGCCCGTACCAAAAGCTAACCCAGGATCCAATATCAAATTAATAGCAGACGAATCAGGCGACTCATGCCAAGTTGGAACAACCCATAGACGGGATGATATTTGAATAGGATTGAATTGTGATTGAGTCAGACGCACCCAATCTTGCTCTGCCACATTGACCAAATGATAACGTGGCTGATTAGGCAGTCCAGCAGCCTGTGTGACTGCCTGCATGATTGCGGGAATATTTGCGTCCTCAGGAAAAAGCGCCGTCACCTCGGCATCCAGCCAGATTTCACCTGTGGGCAAACCTGGTTCACCGAACAACATTTGCTCGTCCGCCGTGCCCTCCGCCGCATCATGGATATCAACCGACAAAGCCGCTTGTTCAAACAGCGCATCACTTAAAATCTCAGCATGCGCTGCATCAACTCCGATGGTAAGTGAAACCCAAGACATATTTAGATCACCAACTATCTGAATAAAATTAATTATACGAACTCAGGAATCTTCAGTTTACTAACAACCCGATTATTTAATCGCCCGCCTTGTTATGCAATTTAAGTTTTTGCTCAAGAAAATGTATCGACACACCCGCATTTAAAAATGACAAATCCGAAAGCAAATCAAGATGCAGCGGTATATTGGTCTTGATGCCACTAATCACCATTTCGGAAAGCGCAATCCGCATACGTGCCATGGCCTGGTCACGAGTATCACCATAAGTAATAATTTTTCCGATCATTGAATCATAATAAGGCGGCACCATATAGTTATGGTAGACATGAGAATCAACCCGAACACCTGGACCACCTGGGGCATGATACTGCGTAATTCGACCAGCTGATGGCGTCAATTTATACGCATCCTCAGCGTTAATCCGGCATTCAATCGAATGCCCCTTAATCACAATATCATCTTGCTTAAATGGCAGTTTATTACCTGCGGCAACGTTAATTTGCGCCTGCACCAAATCAATACCTGTCACTGCCTCAGTTACCGGATGCTCAACCTGCAAGCGCGTATTCATTTCAATAAAATAAAACTCGTTGTTCTCAAACAGAAACTCAAATGTCCCAACACCACGATATTTAATACGACGACAAGCATCGACACAACGCGACCCTATTTTGTTGCGTAATTTAGGTGAAATACCTGGCGCGGGCGCTTCTTCTAGAATTTTCTGATGACGACGCTGCAATGAACAATCACGTTCGCCCAAATGCACCGCGTTACCATGCTCATCAATAAGCAGTTGAAATTCGATGTGGCGGGGATTCTCTAGATATTTTTCGGCATAAACAACGGGGTTACCAAATGCCGCTTGCGCCTCATTGCGAGTCATGATGACCGCATTAGATAACGCTGCCTCAGTATGCACCACACGCATACCACGTCCGCCACCACCGCCTGCTGCTTTAATAATGATGGGGTAACCAATATCACGAACAATTTCTCTGACTTCGTCAATCGACTCAGGTAGTGCACCCTCTGAACCAGGCACGCAGGGAACACCGGCTTTTTTCATCGCTTTCTTTGCGCTAACCTTGTCACCCATCATACGGATACTGTCTGGACGTGGCCCAATAAACACAAAGCCACTTTCCTCAACACGCTCAGCAAAATCGGCATTCTCAGAAAGAAAACCATAGCCTGGATGAATCGCCTGCGCATCGGTTACCTCAGCCGCACTGATGATTGCGGGGATATTAAGATAGCTCAGCGCCGATGCAGCTGGACCAATACATACTGATTCATCCGCCAGCATGACGTACTTCGCTTCTGCATCCGCTTCGGAATAAACTGCGACAGTTTTGATGCCCATGGCACGACAAGCACGCTGAACACGTAAAGCAATTTCGCCACGATTGGCGATCAAAATTTTCTCAAACATAGGACTCAAGGCACCTTATTTGTGACCTCGAAGAGATCAACCTTATTTCTATCAACAAAATTACTCAACGATGAACAATGGTTCACCATACTCAACAGGTTGCCCGTTTTCCACTAGAATAGCTTTAACAACACCAGCTTTATCAGACTCAATTTCGTTAAGTAATTTCATTGCCTCAATAATGCACACTGTATCGCCTGCTTTAACCGTTTGCCCAACTTCAGCAAATGGACTTGCCCCCGGTGAAGAAGAACGATAAAACGTACCTACCATCGGTGACTTAACTACATGCCCATCCGGCAATGCTGCCTTAACCGGCTCAGTCGACACTACAGGCGCGGGTATAGGTGCATCCTGCTGAGCCGGTGCTGCAGCTACATGATGCTGCATCGCTGGCGGCATAGCCGCATAACCCTGCATCGCAGGCCCAGCCTTACTAATACGAATGGTTTCTTCAGCCTCAGTTATTTCCAGCTCAGCAATACCTGACTCTTCAACCAACTCAATTAATTTCTTGATTTTTCTTAAATCCATATTCAATCCCCCGAGACCATGCCTCGTTTTTAGGCAACCCTACAACTCGAATTAACAAATACTCGCAACTAAACGTATAAAACCAATACTCGTGTAGCCATGACAAAATTTTGTCACAAAAAATAGAAACAGAACTCAAACGAAAACAACTTAATGACACACAACCTAAGAAGTAGAGAAACCTATCTACATATGACGAATTTTATATTCCTAGCGTGAAGTTAACGCATACTCTAGCGCTAACACATAACCCTTTGCACCCAAACCACTAATGACACCAACTGCTAAATCTGAAAAATACGATTTCCCCCGAAAAGATTCACGAGAAAAAACATTAGAAAGGTGAATCTCAATAAACGGCACTTTAACCGCCGCCAACGCATCCCGCAAAGCCACGCTGGTATGCGTAAATGCCGCCGGATTGATGATAATGAAATCAGTCCCGTCACTCATTGTTAATTGAATTCTATCAATCAACTCGCTTTCAGCATTGCTCTGGCAGG
>JAJFJH010000413.1 GCA_021774155.1 Nitrosomonas sp. | reverse complement strand
TCTGTCATTGAGGGCGCTAGTATTGAGCGGTTCTATTCAGGTGAGCATCAGATTTATGGCTATGCGCAGGAATTGACTCATCTGCTTATGAAGGTCGAGACACATAATCATCCGACCGCTATTTCGCCTTTTCCCGGTGCGGCAACCGGCGTGGGAGGTGAGATTCGTGATGAAGGTGCGACGGGTCGGGGCGCAAAACCAAAAGCAGGGTTAACCGGTTTTTCTGTTTCAAATTTAAATATTCCTGGGAATATTCAGCCATGGGAAATTTATCAACAACCAGCGGTTGGCAAACAAAGCTATGGCAAGCCTGCACGTATTGTTTCATCATTGCAAGTCATGTTGGAAGGCCCAATTGGTGGCGCAGCCTTTAATAATGAATTTGGGCGCCCGAATCTTGCCGGTTATTTCCGCACATTTGAAGAGCTCGTTGATGGCGAAATGCGCGGCTATCACAAGCCGATTATGTTGGCCGGTGGTTTAGGGCAAATTGCTGCGCAGCATGTCGAAAAAGAAAAATTTCCGGCCGGTTCGTTGTTGATTCAATTGGGTGGTCCCGGTATGTTGATTGGTTTAGGTGGCGGCGCAGCTTCAAGTATGGATACGGGGTCAAACAAAGAAAAACTGGATTTTGATTCCGTGCAACGTGGGAATCCTGAAATGGAGCGTCGAGCACAGGAGGTGATTGATCGTTGCTGGCAATTAGAGCGACAGGGTAAGCCCAATCCGATTTTATTTATTCACGATGTCGGTGCGGGCGGCCTGTCGAATGCTTTTCCTGAGTTGGTGCATGATTCAGGGCGTGGTGGGCGGTTTAATTTGCGTGATATTCCATCGGAGGAATCCGGCATGTCACCCATGCAAATTTGGAGTAATGAAGCACAAGAACGCTATGTATTAGCTATCAAGCCAGAATCACTGGCGTTATTTCAGCAGATTTGTGAGCGTGAACGCTGCCCATTCTCGGTGGTGGGCGAGGCGACGAGTGAAGAGCAATTGGTTGTGACTGATCAAGTCCTAGGTGACCAACCGGTCGATATGGCACTATCTGTTTTATTAGGTAAGCCGCCAAAAATGACACGCGACGTGTCGCATACTAAAAAATTAATACCTGTCTTTAATATCGACTCATTAAATCTAAAAGACGCGGCCTATCGCGTTCTGAAATTACCGACAGTGGCAGATAAGACCTTTCTGATTAGCATTGGTGACCGTAGCGTGGGCGGTATGACGGCGCGGGATCAAATGGTTGGTCCGTGGCAAATTCCCGTGGCAGATGTAGCCGTGACATTAATGGGCTATCAAACCTATTTAGGCGAAGCTTTTGCAGTAGGGGAGCGGACGCCGATTGCATTGCTGGACGCAGCAGCTGCAGCGCGTATGGCAGTGGGTGAGTCGATTACCAATATTGCGGCGGCTTCGATTGAACGTATCAGTGATATTAAGCTGTCAGCCAACTGGATGGCTGCAGCGGGTCATGTGGGTGAAGATGCGGGTTTGTATGATGCTGTTTATGCAGTAGGTATGGAATTCTGCCCGCAACTCGGTATCAGTATCCCTGTTGGCAAAGATTCCATGTCGATGAAAACCGCTTGGGATGCTTGCGATGATTCAAAAAGTAAAAAAGAAGTCATCTCACCACTATCACTCATCATTTCAGCCTTTGCGCGAGTAGCAGATACACGCAAAACATTGACGCCGCAACTACGTACGGATTGTGGCGATACGGAGTTGATTCTAATTGATTTGGGCATGGGTAATAATCGTTTGGGTGGCTCGGCTTTAGCACAGGTATATAAGCAGGTTGGTAATGTGGCACCAGACATATCTGCTCAAACAGGTGTAGAGAAAATAAAAGCTTTTTTCTCGGTCATACAGCGGTTAAATTGTGAGCATAAGCTACTTGCTTATCATGATCGTTCAGATGGCGGCTTGTTTGTGACTGTCAGTGAAATGGCTTTTGCTGGGCATACGGGTATATCTGTTCAACTGGACTCGCTTGGTGTTAGCCTAGAAACTAATGCAGCTATTATTTCTGCCTTGTTTAATGAGGAATTGGGTGCTGTTATTCAAATAAAGACTGTGCATCATGATGATGTCTTTAACAAGCTATCTGAGGCAGGCTTGGCTGAAATAAGTGCGATGATTGGAAGCGTCAATGACACGGATGAGGTGCAATTTAACGCGGGTGGCCAGTCAGTTTTCTCAGAGAAAAGGATTGATTTGCATCGTGCTTGGTCGCAAACAACGTACCAAATGCAACAGTTGCGTGATAATTCAAATTGTGCAAAGCAAGAATATGACCGCATTTTGGATGCCACAGACCCCGGCCTACATGTGCAATTAAGCTTTGACATTAATGAAGATGTTGCCGCACCCTTCATTCAAACAGGTGTGCGACCAAAAATCGCTATTTTGCGTGAGCAAGGAGTGAATGGTCATATTGAAATGGCAGCAGCATTTGATCGAGCTGGGTTTGCCGCAGTCGATGTTCACATGAGTGACATTATTACTGGACGTGTATCACTCAATGATGTTAAAGGCTTTGCCGCGTGTGGTGGGTTCTCTTATGGTGATGTATTGGGGGCTGGTGAAGGTTGGGCGAAGTCCATTCTTTTCAATATGCGTTCACGTGATGAATTTGAGGTGTTTTTTCAGCGCACGGATACGTTTGCCTTGGGTGTGTGCAATGGTTGTCAGATGATGAGTAATTTGCATGAAATTATTCCCGGGGCAGGGCAATGGCCGCATTTTGTAAGAAACCAATCAGAACAGTTTGAGGCGCGATTCGCCATGGTTGAAATTCCACCGAGTCCTTCAATTCTATTTGACGGCATGGCAGGTAGCCGCATGCCAATAACAGTTGCTCATGGTGAGGGTTTTGCTGAGTTTTCTGAGAACACAGGTCACTCGGCTATTTCTTCACTAATTACCATGCGTTTTGTGGATAATAAAGGGCAACCAACTGAGACGTATCCGCTTAACCCCAATGGTTCGTCACAAGGAGTTACTGGCATTACGACCCCTGATGGGCGGTTTAATATCCTTATGCCACACCCAGAGCGTGTTTTTCGGATAGCCCAACATTCCTGGTATCCGCCTGTGTCATTAGATTCAACTGAGCCGTCTGAAGATGGTCCATGGATGCGTCTATTTAGGAATGCCAGAAAATGGGTCGGGTGATCAATTATTATTGGTGAAATTAACTGTTCCATTAATTTAGGAATGAGAGTAAAAAATGAATTTATCTAGAACTCAATTATTTGTGCTTGGTGTTGTATTGCTCTACATTAGTTATCACGTGGATGCAGCTGGAACACGTGTTAATCCAGTGAAAAAACCACTACAAACCGACTGTGTACCCGTGGGTAGCTGGGTGGTGCCCGGTGGCGGGGAAATAACTAATCCAGAAATCATCGCACGTGCCGCAAAGAGCGATGTTGTGTTGTTAGGTGAAACACATGTCAACAAAGAACATCACCGCTGGCAATTGCAAACTTTAGCGGCCTTGCATGCTGTTCGTCCAGATATGGTGATTGGCTTTGAAATGTTTCCGCGTCGTGTGCAACCTGTGCTTGACCAATGGGTGGCGGGTGAACTTACAGAAAAAGAATTTCTCCGAGATGTGCAATGGGGTTTGGTTTGGAGCGCTGATGCAGATTTATATTTGCCGTTATTTCATTTTGCACGTATGAACCATATTCCGATGCGTGCATTGAATGTTGAAACAAGTCTAAGACGTAAAGTCTCTGAAAAGGGTTTTTATGGTGTGCCGGTAGAAGATCGTGAAGGTTTAACACGTCCCGCTGAACCCAGCGTCGAATATTTGGACTTTCTGTTACCAATCTATAAACAACATGATCGGGAATATAAGACAAAGGGTGAAATCAACCATGATGACCCTGATTTTAGACGCTTTATATCAGGCCAACAGCTTTGGGACCGTGCCATGGCCGAAATCATTTATGCGTCGCTCGATGGTTTTGATGAAGCTGATCAACCATTAGTTGTCGGCGTGATGGGTTCTGGGCATATCTTGCATGGTTACGGTGTGCCGCACCAACTGCGTGACCTTGGTGTGAATGACATTACCTCTTTATTGCCTTGGGATACTGGTCGTTCATGTAAGCGCTTTGTTTCAGGTTTTGCAGATGTCGTGTTTGGTGTTGTACCTTACGTATCACAAGCTAGTCAACCCATGCGGCAACGACTAGGCATTCGCTTTGAATTCGCTCATGGCGGTGGGCATGTGCTTCAGGTTGAGAAGGATAGTATTGCAGAAACTGCTGGACTTAAAGAAGCTGATGTCATTATGAGAATTGCAGGATTGGAAATCAAAGACATCAGTGATGTTATTAATGTCGTTAAACGACATGCGCCTGGTACTTGGTTGCCTTTAGAAGTGAAACGAGGTGACAAAATGATTGATGTGATTGCCAAATTTCCGGTATTGGAGGATTAATTGTTATAGTGGTGCATTGGTGATTTGTAGGACTATTGTTTCAACAGTTTATATTTTTATATTGTTATAATCTTTATCTAGCTAAAGTTTTAATAGATGCCGTCGTATAAAGGGAGATGTTAAACGTAGACAAACATTACTGATGCTTCGGAAAAAGTTGAAATTGCTCATGGTTGGTTACTCTGAAAAAGACTCTGATTGTCTTTGTTCCGAGCTTGCTGGCGGTGGGTTTGATCTTGTTTCTGAATGTGTAGAGTATGTTCAGGATATACAGGCTGCCGTATCAGAGTCAGACTGGGATGTTATTCTGTCTAATCATACTAAGGAATCATTTGATGCGGTAGAAGCATTAGACTTGTTAAATAGGTGTGGAAAAAATACTCCGCTTATCGTTTATTCAGACTATGTAGATGAGGATATTGCGGTTTCAGTAATGCGCCGTGGCGCAAATGATTATTTAAAGAAAGGTAACGCATCCCGCCTCATTCTTTCCATTCAACGTGAATTAAGAGATATGGTTGTTCGCCGTGCAAAATTGCAGGCAGAAAGTCAGATTTATCGCCTATCTTATTATGATGAGCTGACAGGTCTGCCAAAACATAACTTGTTCTGCGAGAAAGTGCTGGAAATTTTGTCTGAGCGGAATGATCCTGATACAGCAGCGATCTATTTTATAGATTTAGAGCGTATGCCGCGCATAAATAGTACATATGGATATGGTGTTGGCGATATATTGATTCAGCAACTCTCATATCGACTATCAGTGTATGCAGGAAGAAATTGTTTATTAACGCGTATTGAGGGCAGTAAGTTCGCCTTCTTTAATTGTAATGTAAAGCATTCCGAAGATGTTCAGCTATTTGCAAATAAGATATTGAGATTAGCCGCGACACCTTTTGTAATTAACAATCTAGAGTTCTATGTCACACTTAATGTTGGTATTTGCGCTTATCCTGAAGATGGCGAAGATATATCAATGTTGCTAGCGAATGCAGAGAGTGCGATGTCACATAATCGAGGCTTGTGGCGTAGTCAATGTAGGTATTATGAGAAAACGGTTGGTGAGACAAGTGCCAGGCGGTTAGAATTAGAAAGATCGTTGCGAAAATCTATCGAGAAACGAGAGTTAGTTTTATATTATCAGCCAATAGTTGATATGAGAACTGGAAGTGTAATAGGTGCAGAGGCGCTTGTGCGCTGGAATCATCCGGAATTTGGTATGATCTTGCCCGATCAATTCATTCCAATTGCTGATGAAACGGGTTTTATTATTGAGATAGGTAAGTGGGTATTAAGGCAAGCTTGTTCACAAGCTAAACAATGGCATGATGCAGGTTATGATTCACTGTTAATTTCAGTCAATATTTCGGCAATAGAGTTAGACCAGTCGCAGCTGTTAAATCATGTTAATTGCGTGCTTGAAGAAACAGGTTTATATCCAGATGCCTTGGAGTTGGAGATCACTGAGTCTGTATTAATGCAAGATGCAGAATCAAGTATACGAATATTGCAGGAATTAAAAGACATTGGTGTCAAGATAGCTGTAGATGATTTTGGTACGGGTTATTCATCCTTGAGTTATCTTAAACGGCTTCCGATCGACACCTTAAAAATTGATAGATCCTTAGCACGAGATATTGTGTCTGATTCAGATAGCTCTGCCATAGTTGTTGCGATTATTTCCTTGGCAAAAAGTTTAGGTTTGTCTACATTAGCTGAAGGTGTGGAAACAAAAGAGCAATTTGAATTTTTGTATCAAGAAGAATGTGATAGAGTGCAGGGTTATTTATTCAGTAAAGCAGTTAGTGCGGAACGTTTTCTTCTTTTATTAGAGCAAAGAAAGACCGGAACTTTGGCTTAGTTGTTTCTGTTAGTCTCGATAATAATAGCCTAGTTATATTGTTTAACTGTCTGTTGTAAAATAACTATCATTCCTTTTGTAGGTAATTTCCCTATATCTTAGCAAGTAGTACTCTTACAGTTGTTTTAGTTTTTCGTCTATTTACATGAATCTGGTCTGGATCGAAAATGCATGCACTGATACGCGTATTTTATTTATAGTATCTTAAATCGATTAGTTCAAGAGGATTGTTAAAATGGAAACAAATCAAATTCTGAATGAAATTAAAGAAATCAATCTTGGTTATATGCTCCTGGCACAACAGTTGGTACGTGAAGATAAAGTTGCTGCAATGTATAGATTAGGGATTAGTCAAGAAATTGCAGAAATTGTAAAAGGACTCACTTCGAGCCAGTTATTAAAAATGGCTTCTTCGAATATGCTCTTATGTCGATTCCGTTTTGATGACCGTTTGATCGCAGAAATGTTATCAAGCCATAGTCGTGACCAAGCAGTATCACAATCACATGCAGCCATTCTAATGGCTGGGCAACCTGCTGAAGCGATAGCATAAGAGAGGTTGACGGGGGACGTGACATGCGTAATAAAAGTATTTTAACGGAAGCAAAACAAATACAGCTTGCAACTGAGTTAATAAAATTGGGATCTCGGTTGCAAGTTCTTGAAGTATATTCCAATCTCAGTCGAGAAAGATTAGTTAAGCTATATAAAGAAATTACAGGTGTTTCTCCACCTAAAGGAATGTTGCCATATTCAGAAGACTGGTTTATGAGTTGGCAGCCCAATATGCATTCATCTTTGTTCATGGGAATGTATAATTACATTGTTGATAATACGGATGTGAAAAGTATCGACGCAATTATAAAGAGTTATAAGCTTTATTTAGAGCATATCGAAGTAAATAAGCTGCAACGTGTTTTAAGTGTTACGCGCGCATGGACTTTGGTGCGATTTATTAATAGCAATGTGCTGTGTATGGCGCCATGCACAAAATGCAAAGGTAGATTTTTAGTGCATTCATTGGAAATACATTCCAATCATGTCTGTGGTTTATGTAATATCCCTTCTCGTGCTGGCAAAACAAAGAAACCCAAATTAACCGCGGTAGTGTAATCCACTTCAAGCGGATTATTATAGGCTATTTTATTAGCTGCTCATTGGTTGGTTAAGTTATTCCTCCCTCAGTAGTGTTCTTCTTAATCCTAAGATTCTAGTAACCTCAGTCTAAAGGCTATTTTGTGAGAAATAATTGCTACAGTTTAAATTTCCTCTGAAATATTTTTCAAATAAATAAGCGCTTAATACGTTCTAACGCCGTTTCTAAATTATTCATTGAAGTCGCAAAAGACAAACGTATATAACCTTCGCTGCCAAATGCTGATCCTGGTACTACAGCAACACCTGCTTGCTCCAATAAATACTCACTAAATGCAATATCACTATCTACTGTTAATATTCCTTTTTTATGTAAATCAGCGATGGCGCGGCTAGTGTCAGCAAAAGTGTAAAAAGCCCCATCAGATGATAAACATTTAATACCTGGGATTGCATTAAGCTTTTCTGTCACAAAATTATTGCGTTCTCTGAAGGCGGCTACCATGGGTGTGATACAAGACTGGTCGCCTGTCAGGGCTGTTTCGGCAGCAACTTGGGAAATGGAAGTTGGATTGGAGGTGCTCTGAGATTGGATGTTTTCCATCGCAGTGATGATGTTTTCTGGCCCACCACAAAAGCCAATACGCCACCCAGTCATTGCATAAGCTTTAGAAACGCCATTCAATACGATAGTTTGTGGGTATAAGTCGGGACAGGCATTAAGAATGTTGGTGAACTTGTTGTCTGATAACATAATATGTTCGTACATGTCATCAGTAGCGATAATAATGTTGGGGTGCTTACGTAATACCTCGCCCAGCTTTTGAAGCTCTTTTAATGTATAAACACTGCCTGATGGATTACTCGGACTATTAATGACGAACATTTTAGTTCTGGGGGTTATCGCCAGTTCCAGCTCCGCCGCGGTTATTTTGAAACTTTGATCAATGCTTGTTTCAATAAATACCGGTTTTCCTTCTGCGATCAGCACAATATCTGGATACGATACCCAATAGGGTGCAGGTATAATAACCTCATCACCTGGGTTGATGGTAGATAGTACGAGATTAAAAAAACTTTGTTTCCCGCCGCACGACACTAAAATTTGTTTGGCACTATAATCAAGACCATTCTCGTATTTGAATTTGGCAATTACCGCTTTTTTCAATTCTGGTGTTCCGCCGACAGACGTGTATTTTGTAAAGCCTTTATTGATTGCTGCAATGGCGGCATTCTTAATATGCTGTGGTGTATCAAAATCCGGCTCACCAGCACCAAGTCCGATGATATCTTTACCCTCAGCTCTAAGCTTTGCCGCACGAGCGGTCACGGCAAGCGTGGGGGAAGGTTTAATGGCCTGAACGCGTTTTGAAAGTCCCACAGCAGAATCCTCATGCAAAAATGTAGAAAAACGCTATGTGTTAAAATTAGCGTGTAAAAATAACTTACCAGTTGATTATACCTGTGATCGTTACCTTCCCCAATAGCCCTTATAAATTACATCAAACATTTGAACCGGCAGGAGATCAGCCACAAGCAATTGCTAAATTAGTTGAAGGAATCGAAGATGGTCTTGCGTACCAAACATTGCTGGGGGTAACAGGATCAGGAAAAACGTTTACGATGGCCAATGTAATAGCACGTTTGGGTCGTCCCGCAATTATCATGGCGCCAAACAAAACGTTAGCGGCGCAACTTTATGCTGAAATGCGTGAGTTTTTCCCAGAGAATGCGATTGAGTATTTTGTTTCCTACTATGATTATTTCCAGCCGGAAGCTTATGTTCCTTCGCGTGATCTATTTATCGAGAAAGATTCCAGTATTAACGATCATATAGAGCAAATGCGTTTGTCGGCGACAAAATCGCTACTTGAAAGAGACGATACGATTATCGTGGCCAGTGTGTCTTGTATTTATGGTATTGGTGATCCAGTTGATTATCACGGCATGATACTACATTTGCGTGAGAACGAGAAAATATCACAACGTGATGCTATTAAACGTTTAACCGAGATGCAGTACGAACGTAATGATATCGAGTTTAGCCGTGGAAATTTTCGTGTTCGGGGTGATGTGTTGGATATTTTTCCTGCTGAAAGCTCTGAATCTGCTATTCGTGTTACATTGTTTGATGATGAAATTGAAGGTTTGGCGTTATTTGATCCTTTAACGGGGCGTGTACTAAAGAAGGTGTCACGCTATACAATCTACCCTTCAAGCCACTATGTAACGCCAAGAAGTACGACATTGCGTGCCATTGATACGATTAAAGCAGAGCTAAGCGATCGTATGGAGTATTATTATGAAAATTATAAGCTGGTTGAGGTGCAACGCCTTGAACAGCGCACACGGTTTGATCTTGAAATGCTGCACGAACTGGGTTTTTGCAAGGGAATTGAGAATTATTCGCGCCACCTCTCTGGAAAAAAAGCAGGTGAGCCGCCGCCCACACTGATTAATTATTTACCTAAGAATGCATTAATGGTGATTGACGAGAGTCATGTGACCGTTCCGCAAGTGGGAGGGATGTACAAAGGGGATCGTTCACGTAAAGAAAATCTGGTGAGCTATGGTTTTCGTTTGCCTTCGGCATTAGACAATCGCCCACTTAAATTTGAAGAATTTGAATCAATGATGCCGCAAACGGTATTTATTTCCGCCACGCCTGCGAATTATGAAGCTGAACATAGTGGTCAAGTTGTAGAACAGGTTATTCGTCCCACCGGCCTGGTTGATCCATTAATTGAGATTCGACCCATTGCTACGCAAGTTGATGACTTAATGTCGGAAGTCAATTTGCGTTCGGCCAAGAATGAGCGTGTATTGGTCACTACGTTAACAAAACGAATGTCTGAAGACTTAGCGGATTATTTTGCAGATCATAATATTCGGGTGCGTTATCTCCATTCAGATATTGACACCGTGGAGAGAGTCGAGATTATTCGGGATCTTCGCTTAGGTAAGTTTGATGTGCTGATTGGCATTAATTTGTTGCGAGAAGGACTTGATATTCCTGAGGTATCATTGGTTGCAATATTGGATGCGGACAAAGAAGGTTTTTTGCGCTCCGAGCGTTCTTTAATTCAGACGGTTGGAAGAGCAGCGCGGCATATTAACGGTACAGCGATTCTGTATGCGGATAGAATTACAAATTCAATGCGACGTGCTATGGACGAGATGGAACGGCGGCGTAATAAGCAAGTTTCTTTTAATAAAGAAAACAATATTACGCCGCGCAGCGTGCATAAACGCATTAAAGATTTGATTGATGGTGTCTATGATGCCGAGACAGCGCAGCAGGATCTTAAGGCGGCCCAAGTTCAAGCGCGGTATGATGCTATGAGCAAAACCGATTTAACTAAAGAAATTAAATCAATCGAGAAAAAAATGCTAGCGTCGGCTAAGAACTTAGAATTTGAAAAAGCTGCTGAATACCGCGATGAACTCAAAAATCTTAAAGACAAATTATTAGTCGGATTTGTTGATTTGAAATCTTAAAGTGGCATTTATTGCTTAACTTGTGTGGATGATACAAATATCACTCGGGAGAACGTGCGATTAAGCGTTTTACTGGCAAAATTTTCCATCGCCATACTTTCTACGAAGCGTACGTGATCACCTTTTTTTACCTTTGTTGTGGGTGCTGCGATCCAAAATTTCCTTCCAGAGTTATTTAGTTCCATGTAGGTATATCCCGTTGTCTCAAGTATTTCGATAACAATACCTTCATTGTTGGGCATTTTTACCTGTGCGGCCGGTGTTTCTGGTGGTTCATGGTGCATTGCTTGCGCATAAAATGGGACAACAAACATCAATCCAATCAAGGTGGTAGTGATTAAACGGGAAATTCTCATTTTTTCTCCAATGTAAATAAAACTGTCTAATGCACCGTCGAATATTATGGGTCAGATGGGTAAAATTTGTCACCCGACACTAACCTATGAACATTCGACGAATTCCTGCATATGATACACCGCTGGAATTATAGTTCCAATTGAAACCCAGTGTTAAGCATTAATGTTGGTGTGAAGGGTTGTTAAAAATAATGAAATTTTTGTTGTACTAAGTGTGATGCGGAGGTTTTAGGCCTATCGAAATACTTGCTGCAATAAGGCAAGCTATACCTGCAGGGATGAAAGCCCACATGTAGCTGCCCGTCATGTCAAAAACGCTGCCGGCGAGTATCGGCCCTGTGATACCTGCGACACCGTAGGCAGTGAACATGAGACCATAGTTTATACCAATATTTTTAGTGCCGAAGAAGTCCGCAGTGGCTGAGGGGAATAGTGCCAGATTGCCGCCGAAGTTGAATCCAACCCATGCGGCCGCAATGGATAGCGTTATCTCGGTCGAACCCATTTCGATGAGGGCAAGCATCATAATGCCTTGCAGCAGGAACATGAGCGTTATGGCATTTTTTCTACCTATTTTGTCTGATACAGTGCCCCAAATAATGCGACCAGCGCCGTTAAACAAAGCCAGAACGCCGACCGCATTTGCTGCGGCTGCAGCGCTTAGTCCACTGTGTACGCCATAGGGTTTTAGAATGCCGATGACCAGCAAACCAGCCGCTGCGCCGAACACGAACATAATCCAAAGCATCCAGAACTGTTTGAGCTTAACCATCTCTCGCCACTCGAAGTCTTCTGCTGAGGAGGTTTCTGACTTGGATTCAAGTGGGTTCCATCCGATAGGTTTCCATCCTGCAGGCGGGTTTCTGAGGAGTTGCGCGCCTACAACAACCGCTGCCATGAATATGACACCAAGGTACATGAACGATGTCAAAAGGCCATAGGTCTCGATAAAACTTGCGGCGATCTTTGCGAATATCCAAGCGCCAGCGCCGAATCCTGCGACAGCTAGACCAGTGACCATACCGCGCTTGTCAGGAAACCATTTTACGCATGCAGCGATTGGACAGACGTAACTAAGGCCGATGCCTGCGCCACCGATGATACCCACCGTCAAAGCGATTAGAGGGAAACTGCCGTCGGTAATTGAAGCGAGTAGGTATCCAGTACCTAATACAATGCCGCCTGATGTTGCGACGATGCGTGGCCCTACTTTGTCTTGCAGTTTGCCCGCAAAGATCATAATCAATGCAAATGTGGCTAGCGCCAGTGAAAAAATGATCTGAGTTTGAGTTGTCGAGTAGGAAAAGACATCTTTGAGTGGGCTGACAAAAACGCTCCAGCTGTAAATGGCACCAAGGCAGACTTGAATAATTAGTGCGCCAACAACAACTAGCCAACGATTTCTTAGAAATTCCATTTTCAAGGTGAAAGTCTGGGGTGCATTTCACTTCACAGTAATTAGGCTAAAAGGTTGACAGACGGTCTTTGACCTTCAGAGTGTAGAAAAAATAAGGGTTAATTTTATTAGGGTGAAATATACGTTAGGCCGGATATTCAGTCAATTGTGTTGTAGACTGACCAAAGGTGCTTATTCCGAACTATAGTGAATAGTGCATTATCAATACCAAGATTGGAATCGTTATCTTTATATTCTGGGATAAATAGATGATGAAAATTATTTCTGTTTCATTACTGCTTTTGACGCTTTGTGCTTTGCCTAGTGTTTTTGCAGAAACGATTTATCAATGGAGCGATCCGTGGGGACAACTTCAGTACAGTAAAACACCGATACCTGGTTCGATGGTTTCTGAATTGACTGAGCTGCCCGCTGTTCAAGAGCTGAATGAGCAGCAGAAACAGGCGGCAATGTTCAGGAAAATACAAGAGATGCGACAAACCGATTTCTTGCGTAAAAAGAAAGAAACCATTGAGGATAATGCAAAGCAGCAACAGTTAAATTTGAAGAACTACTGTACTCAACTCAATAATATGTTGATGGACGTGCAGATAAGAAATGCCAATAATCTTTTTTACATCGATCAATTCTCATTTCTAGGCCATTATAATGTTTTCTTGGAAAATGATTATCGCAAAGAAATTCGTAAACATTGCCGATGATTATTTCTTCACAAATACAAAGTCCCATACGCCATGGCCAAGTTTTAAACCGCGTTGCTCGAATTTAGTTAATGGCCGGTAGTCAGGGCGGGGAGCATAGTCAGTGGCGGTATTTTCAAGTTGTGGTTCACTGTTTAACACTTCCAACATTTGTTCCGCGTATTCTTCCCAGTCTGTCGCTGTGTGGATGTAACCACCTTGTTTGAGGTGTTGGCATAAGTGTGCGACAAGTGTTGGTTGGATTAACCGGCGTTTGTTGTGTTTTGCTTTGGGCCACGGGTCGGGAAAGAAAATATGCACGCCATCCAAACATTCCGTGGGTAGCATATGCTGTAGCACTTCGACAGCATCATGCTGAATGATACGGAGATTGGTTAATTCACGTGTTTCTATTTGATTCAGCAGGCTACCGACGCCGGGTGTGTGGACCTCAATCGCGAGATAATCATTCTCCGGGTGTGTCTCGGCAATGGTTGCCGTAGTTTCTCCCATGCCAAAACCAATTTCCAATATTTTGGGAGCCCGTCGACCAAAAATTTTCTCGAGATCGATCAGTTGTTCAGAAAAGTCAATGCCGTGTTTAGGCAGCAATGTCCCGCATGCACGGCGTTGCGCATTGGAGACCCGCCCTTGGCGGAGAACAAAGCTGCGTATGGTTTTGTTTTGTGTCATGGACCAGGGTTGACGACAGCAAGTAGCACGGTTGTATTAAGTTGACTTACTGGCGATAATGCCACTGGTTGGTGAGCTGGGGCTGGCACTATAAAGTTTCTTAGCCATTCTTCCGGCTAAAAAAGCTTCGCGCCCTCCTTCAACAGCCTTACGCATGGCCGATGCCATCAACAGCGGTTTTTTGGCTACCGCAATAGCGGTATTCGTAAGAACCCCATCGCAGCCAAGTTCCATCGCAATCGCTGCATCTGATGCAGTACCGACGCCAGCATCGACGAGCACCGGTATTTTTGCATTATCAATGATAATTTGTAAATTCCATGGATTCAGAATGCCCATGCCAGACCCAATGAGAGAAGCCAGGGGCATGACGGCGACACAGCCAATTTCTTCAAGTTGCTTGGCAATAATCGGGTCATCTGATGTGTAGACCATGACATCAAACCCTTCTTTCACTAAAATCTCAGCGGCTTTTAGCGTTTCTACCATGTTGGGATAAAGCGTGTTTGGGTCGCCCAACACTTCTAGTTTAACTAGGCGGTGGTCATCCAGTAATTCACGTGCTAGACGAAGCGTGCGTACCGCATCATCCATGGTGTAGCAGCCTGCTGTATTAGGTAGCAGGGTGTATTTCGATGGTGGCAATACGTCTAATAGATTGGGTTCATCAGGATTTTGGCCGATATTAGTGCGCCGGATTGCCACGGTAATAATTTCAGCGCCACTGGCTTCAATAGCTGCTCGTGTTTCGGTGAAGTTTTTATACTTACCTGTGCCGACCAGTAGCCGCGATGAATAAGTTTTTCCAGCAATGATGAGATTGTCCATGAATTCTGTATGTCGTTCAAAAAATTTAGTACGTAATTGCTATTTAACCGCCGCCAACAGCGACGACAACTTCAAGCTGGTCACCGTTCTTCAACTGTTGCTCTGAGAATTGGCTGCGCGGAATGATTTCGCCATTACGTTCAATGGCGATGCGTTTATTTTGCAAAGCAAGGTGCTCAATGAGTTGCGCCACATTCAATGCGGTTTCAAATTGTTGCGCTTGTCCGTTAATGGTTAGTTCGATCATTATTAATGAGATTGAATCCAGTTAGGCTGTGAAAGTTGATTGGGGATTTTATCATGCGGGTGTCACTCGGTGGTAGCTCAGAAAGCTCCTAAATTTAAGATACGGCTGGCTTTTCTGTGGTGATTCATTTTAGAAGAGTAATTGCATGACGTTTATGGGTACTTTTAGAGGTATTTTTCACGAATACACTGGGTAGCGTATTTTCATTTACTCAATTTTAGAGTAGCCTAATTAGTTAAGAGATTATGTGATAGGAGTCAATTCTGATGCGAACACGTGAATTTGATGTTAATGAAACGCTAGACAGAGCGATGCACTTATTCTGGGAAAAGGGCTATGTCGAGACTTCCGTGCGCGACTTGGTTAAGTGTACAGGTGTTGCCCATGCAGGCCTATACTCGGCGTTTGGAGATAAAGAAGGGCTCTTCAAGGCTGCTGTAAGAAAATATTGCCTCAAAATAGCAAGCGAGCTGTTTGGCGTTCTTGAACACAATAATGCCGGGCGCGCTGAAATTGAGCATGTTTTCAAAACCATCCTGCAGATGAATCAAGACGGACAACTGCGTAACGGTTGCATGCTGGTCAATACGGCC
>JAJFJH010000412.1 GCA_021774155.1 Nitrosomonas sp. | reverse complement strand
TAATTTGATTCCACTGGGAAATAGGTAATTCTCGCCTTTAAGACTAGCGCGTTTAATCCAACCAATACGGTATCCCTATGACCAGGTTACCACTGACAATGTAAATGACTATAACTGGTCATCTGAAGTTGATTTTTATCTTTAACCCAGACTTCCCATTAGGAAATCACCAATGAAGAGAAACTAATGGTGTAAGTATCCCTTAAACTAGTACGCCTCAGAAATAGAAATTTCTATAACTGACCAAATAGGAGTTTTTGCGATGAATAAACGATTGACAGAAAGTCAGATAGTTGCGATTTTGAAAGAGGCTGAAACAGGAATGCGTGTTCCAGAGTTATGCCGTAGATACGGTATTGAGCAGAGCACATTTTATAAATGGCGTTCCAAATATGGCGGTATGGAAGTTTCTGATGTTCGGCGCTTTGAAGCACTGGAAGAAGAAAACCTGCGATTAAATGCAAAATGATTTTTCTACGAGCAGGTTGTGTTAAATATGGGGTATTTACAATTTGATTTACTCGTGAAATTTACACCTATTTTCTCCCATTAAAAAGTTCTAATAGGAAATCTGAGATTAGCTGCGAATTTACCGTTCTCAACAAAATCGAGGAAACTAATTATCTGCTACAATTTTGGCAATTATGAATAATGAAATATCTAGCACAAGTAATAAGTCACTTTGGAAATAGTGTCTATCAATAATTGAAAACTTACTTCGCACAGTGAATCTGAGAATTAGTCAAAATTCGAAGAAAGAAATTATTAATCGGCGCTTACCTAGTTTCTATTTCGATAAAATTAGAAAAATAAATCATCATTCGATGTCTGACCCTTTCGCTTTAAGGGATGCGGACATTTTTCGATCAATTATCACAGTGTGATTGACAACTGATCCGGCTTTCAGTAAATTCCGATCTCATGGAAAAGGCCATTTGTTTTTCCTATACACGGGGGTCTCGCAAAAAATTGCCATTTTCAAGAAATTCTGTACATAGAATAGCTTACCTGCCAATCAATCATCTCAAATGTGAATACGGCTCCGTCCATTTTCAACCCACAATTATATTCGACATGAAAATTATTAATACGATTACATTTGCAGCCATATTGGTGTTTTTAGGAGGGGTCGCTCAGGCGACTACACTGAAAGTGGACATTAGTGATTCCGTCGCAGATGTCGCGTCAGGTTACGCAGGGTTTATTTTTTCAAATAACGCAGTTCCTGGTTCACGTAATTACAATGCTGGGGATATAGGCTACGCCGGAGGATCCATTGATACAGGAGGCGGTATTATGGTAACGCTGACAAGTTCTGGATCAGCATACCGGTTGGTTGACCGAGGAGGAGATAATTTCTTGAGAGATTTTGGATCCATTGACGGTGCTTTGAATAAAGCCCAAGATGTTGTCCTGAGTGGACTTGCTTTTGTTTCGGGCACATTCACCGCCTCGCTCGATGACTTGGGGAATCAATATGGGGTTATTGATGTACAACTGAGTGTTGATAGCGGCACATCTTTCACCAATGTTCACGATGATGTCATATACGGCGGCACGGGCAACGGCTATACGGTTAATTTTACCTCCAATGGCGTTGATGATGTGATCATCCGCTACACTGCGGGAGGTAACGTGTTTGGAACCACCACAGGTACAACTGAAAACATCGCACGCAATAGACTGGTTGCATTTAATGGCTTTAATCTTACGGCTAATCCTGTTTCAGAACCATCCACCACAGCCTTTCTTGGACTCGGTGGACTTGCTCTGTTCTTACGCCGCCGCCGGCACAAGTAAAGTGTAAGTGAATACTCCACCGGCTACAAGCCGGTGGCTTCAAGTTACGGCTTAAAGCCGGATTAATCGGCCATTCGGCCGATTGCTTCGCTATACCACCTCAAAATCATCGTCCGGCTCCGGCGGCTTCTGGTTCTTGATGTATTCCTTCCACGCCTCGTCCGTGACGTTACCACTCGATGCTACCCAGGCACCCTCTTGCCCACAAATGCTGGCCCCAGTATCGCTTGCGCAAATGGCTATACTCCGACAACAACTTATGCGAACTCTTCCCTTTCAGGTACTGCACTGCTCTAGATACCGATGGGTGCGGAGGAATTCCTATCAGCATAGGAACATGATCTCTATTCACCGGTCCAGCATAGATCAACATCTCTATACTACGAGCTATCTCTCGCAGCAACTCTCTACACCTCAGGTCAACATCACCAGCCAAAACTTCATAACGACATTTAGTCGTCCACACCAAATGATATTTACAATCCCACACAGTATGGCTTCCATGTTTGTAATCTTGCATTCGTCAAGAATATCATCCTTCACCTAAAGGCGAGGGATTTGCTGATCCCCTATCGGGGACTTTAAACCGGCAGGTGTTTCTTGGTGATGATCATTTCGTGCAACAGGTGCAGCAAAAAATCAAAGCATTACCTGAAGATCTCAATATTCCCAAAACCCAACGCCGTCCACCTGCACTGCCGCTGAAAAAAGCAGCGCAGGCTCATGCCAATCGTAATGAAGCCATTGTGGCAATATATGCGACTGGCGAATATAGTTACTCACAGATTGCTGCGTTTTTTGACGTGCATTTCACAACTGTTGGTAAAGTTGTTCGAGGAGCAAAAACAGGTAGTAGAAAGTAGGCGAGTAGTTTGACACCATCTTATGGTTTTAGTCGTCGGCATGATTGGCCTTGATTATAAATATCAACACAAGAAGAGTAAATGGAACAACAAGACGCCGCTGATTCGTGAGCTAAAAAGACTGGATTTATAGATCATAATAATCAATAATATGAGTTATAAATAAGAGGTTTATAACTCATGGCTTGGAACTGGTAACAAGACGACTGGCCGCATTTTCGCTGGGATAAGGTGGCACTGGAAGACTATGAAGCCCAGTTTCTGCGCCAATCTGGCATGCTGATTGGTTCAGCCAGGCACCTCAGCACGGAAGATGAAAAGCTTCTGGTTGTCGATATGATAACGGGTGAGGCGATAAAAACTTATGAAATTGAAGGTGAATATCTTAACCGGGATAGCGTTCAGTCATCCACCCGTCGCAATTTTGGATTAGATACAGATAGTCGTCGTATTGCCCCTGCCGAGTGCAGGATAGCTGATATGATGACAGACTTATATCAGAACTTTGATAAACCGCTGACGCACTCCGAACTTTATAACTGCCACAAGATGTTAACTAGCGGCAGGTATGACCTAAAAAACATCGGATGCTACCGTACCCATGATGAGCCGAGGCAAGTTGTTTCTGGCAGACTGGATAAACCCAACCATTCATTTTAAGGCGCCGCCTTCCAGTGTCATAAAGCAAGAAATGAATACGTTCATGACGTGGTTTGCCGATACAGCCCCACGATGTAAATCACCGCTCCCGGCACTTACACGAACCGGAATTGCTCATTATTATTTCGTTTGTATCCATCCTTTTGAAGATGGGAACGGAAGAATAGGCCGAGCGCTTGCTGAAAAATCACTTTCTGGTTGCCTGGGAAAGCCGACATTGATAGCACTGTCACAAACAATTGAACGGAATCGGAAAGCCTACTATAAAGCACTGGAGCGGAATAACAGGGATAATGAAATTACCGCTTGGCTGATTTATTTTGCCAAAACTATTTTGGAGGCGCAGGATTATTCATTGGCCATGATCGATTTTCTGATCGAAAAAGCCAAATTGTACGACAGGGTAAGAGGTCAGCTAAATGAGCGGCAGGAAAAAGTGATAGATCGTATATTCCGGGAAGGGCTGGACGGTTTTAAGGGTGGTCTTAGTGCAGAAAACTATATCAGCATAACTGGAATATCACGTGCCACTGCTATCCGTGATTTACATACCCTTGTAGAAAAAGGTGTCCTGATTAAGTCTGGCGAACTTAAAGGAACGCGGTATTATTTGAATATTGACAAGCTGAAGTGCTGAGGTTTGGTGACTTACCGTCAAAGTTTCGTGAACAGGTGCTTGAGGTAGCCCAGTCTGTATGGAGGTGGATGCCTTTCTGATAAATACCGTTAAATTTGTAAACATGTTTTGTAATCTTAAGGGCGCCTCTAAAAACTCAGAGTTCGCTCAAATGCAAGGCATGAGAAAGTGAAGATAGACCTGTCCAACACACTGGCTATCTGTTTAGGTGTTTTAAGTACGAACGCCATCCGCCAAATTGACTAATATCTGTTGCTTGGGCTATCGCATAATGTTCACACAGAAAACCAAGTACCGTTTCACCGCTCGCCAGGGTAATCGTGCCTATTCCAAGCGGTTTCGGGATGCCAGCGACAAAACTACCTAATTCACGCACGGATAACTCCCAGACTTCAACATCAATGGCGAATCCTTGCTCATTTTCTTTGACATGCACCATGCCGGGGCGGCGGGGCGAGTTTTCCTGAAGCGCAAACAATTGATAATCCGACGATGTTTTGGTGCAAGCCAGTAGTTTTCCTTTGCGAACAGTCAACTGTTCATTGAGCGGTAAACCAGACATATGCGCGCCGCAAACGGCTAACCGCACCCGATCAGATTGGACTGTTTCGGAAGGCACTTTATTCTTCAACTGAGCAGTATCTGCAATGCCCGTAGCGCCTAATGGCAATGCATATGCTTGCTGTATACGATTGGTCAGATGCAGGAGTGGCTGATCTTGATGCGCCGGTGCGGCCAGCGTGATGCCAAAAGGCAAACCATTATTCCGAAATCCGGCGGGCACGGCAACGGCTGCATAGCCCAGGAGATTCATGAAATTGGTGTAATAACCAAGATTTGTATTCAGATTTATGGGATCTTGCAGCATGGATTGAATGGTATAAATAGTGCCCGCAGTGGGTGTCAATAAGCAATCAATATTTTCCCAGACACGGTCGGTCTGACGCTTGAGCGCGCGCAATCGATACAGGCCATTATAAGCGTCCGCCGCCGAAAATTTTTCTGCGCTGGCGATGATTTTACGCACAGGTGAGATCACTTTTTCGCTATTCTGTTTAAAAAACGCTTGGATTGCTGCAAAGCGCTCGCTTACCCATGGCCCTTCATAGAGCAGACGCGCAGTTTCCAGAAAAGGATTAAAATCAATCTCGATGATTTCTCCGCCCAAATCACGAAGACGAGCGATACTTTCTCTAAATAACCGTTCGCTTTCATTGTTACCAAAAAATTTAAGCTGTTGATTCCGCGGAACGCCCACTGTGAAATGTGGTGCCGCGCTGAAATCATGTGCGTATTCTTTGCTCTCGCACGAATAGATGTCTTCAACATCATAACCGACAGACACTGCCAATACACGCTCTGCATCAGCAGCAGTAAAAGCGAAAATAGACAGGCAATCCAAAGAGCGACACGCAGGGACTACTCCGCGCATTGAAAGCCAACCTGGAGTAGGTTTATAGCCAACAATGTTATTAAACGCGGCAGGTACTCTACCGGAACCTGCTGTATCCGTTCCAAGACTGAAACACACCCAGCCTTTGGCTGCAGCAACCGCCGAACCAGAGCTGGACCCACCCGAAATATATTCCGGATTAAATGCATTGCGGCATGCGCCGTAGGGTGAACGTGTACCATTCAATCCCGTAGCAAATTGATCGAGATTGGTCTTGCCGATTGGAATAGCACCTGCCTCGATCAATTTCTGCACCACGGTTGCATTTTTTTTAGGGATATAAGAAAACTCCGCACAGCCAGCGGTAGTCGGCACGTCTGCCAGATCAATATTATCCTTAATAGCAAATGGCACGCCATACAGCGGGAGCGAAGCCATCTCTTTGGTTTCTATTGCTTGAGCGTAACGCAACAATGATTCGAGCGGTAATTTGTGTATCCATACATGATCATCGTCATTTGCAATCTGTGTATGTATCGCCTCAACTACTTGGCTAGGTTTTAATTCACCATTAGCATAACGGTGCAGTAAGCTGGGAATGTGTCCAAGTGGAAGTATCTTGTTCATCTCAATCTCTTTGTATAACCAGCAACATTTGGCCTGTAGACACATAGCCGCCTTCCTTGCAAAAAGTCTGCTGTACTGCGCCGCTCACCGTGGCATCGACTGAGAATTCCATTTTCATCGATTCAACAACCAACAATGATTCACCTGCCGTCACATGTTGCCCTTCTTTAACCAGTATTTTCCATACAGTACCTGTTACAGGTGAGCTAACCGCGCAAGCGCCTTCTGGCATATCCAGCTCACTCTGTACATCAGCTTCTTCTAAATCAACTTCACTCACGTATTCTGCCTGGCCTTGAGCCTTCCAGCGTTCACGCTCGGCCTCAAAAGCAGTTTGCTGCCTGGATTTAAATTCCTTGATGGATGCGCTGTTCTGTTGCAGAAACTGATTGTACTGCTTCAAACTGAAAGTGGTTTCCTCAACACGCAATTTAAACTGGCCAGTAATAAAATCTTTGCGTAGCGCAAGCAACTCACTTTCGCCAACCGGATAAAAACGAATTTGATCAAAAAAACGCAGCAGCCAAGGTTTGCTATCCTTAAAATCAGATGTCTGACGATACCGATTCCACATTTGCACCGTGCGGCCAACAAATTGATAACCGCCGGGGCCTTGCATGCCATACACGCATAAATAGGCACCACCGATACCCACTGCGTTTTCTGGCGTCCAGGTCCGTGCAGGGTTATATTTCGTTGTTACCAGACGATGGCGGGGATCTATCGGCGTGGCAACCGGAGCACCCAGATAGACATCACCCAGCCCCATCACCATATAGCTCGCCTCGAACAAAATCCGCTGTACGGTTTCAACATTGTCTAGCCCGTTAATACGGCGAATAAATTCGATATTACTCGGACACCATGGCGCATCCTTGCGTACAGATTGCGTATATTTTTCAATGGCCAACCGGGTCGCCGCGTCATCCCAGGATAATGGCAAGTGCACAATACGTGTGGGCACCTCCATCTCGTCAATTGCCGACAATTTGTTTTCAGCTGTAATCAGAAAATCCAGTAATTGTTTGCGTGACAACCTTTGTGAATCAAAATGAATTTGTAATGACCGAATACCGGGCGTCAGATCTATGATGCCGGACAAGTCATTTGAATCGAGTGCATTCTGTATCCATTCCATCAGAGCATGGGCGCGAAAACGTAGATTCAAATCAAGCACTAGTGGTCCATATTCAACCAATACATATTTATCGCCGGACTGGCGATAAATAACTTGCACCTGTTGTGCGTTTTCTAGAATACGATGCAGGATGGGGCTATCCAAATTCAAACCATCGGATTGAGATGGGAGCAAAGGCGTTTTTGCCGGACATAAACTTTGAATCAATTCATTTTGGTGCTTCTCCAAAGTTTGCGCTTGTTCTATGGTTAACGGGTTAAAGCGTATTTTATCGCCCGGTTTTAATTGCCCCAGCTTCCATAATTCAGCCTGTACAATCGTTACCGGACATACAAAACCGCCTAGACTGGGGCCATCCGGCCCTAAAATAACCGGCATGTCACCGGTAAAATCTACAGCACCGATGGCATAGGCATTGTCATGAATATTGGACGGATGCAATCCTGCTTCACCGCCATCACTGCGCGCCCACTGCGGCTTCGGACCCAGCAACCGCACACCCGTACGACTGGAATTATGGTGCACATTCCATTCGGTAGAAAAGAATTGGTGTATATCTTCATCGGTAAAAAAATCCGGCGCCCCATGTGGACCATATAAAACACCAATCTCCCAGCTATCGGTATAGTTCGGAATGAGTGCTTGTGATAACAAGTGATGCGAATGAGTTTGCTTTGCTGAAACATGCAAGACATCGCCAGTTCGCAACACACGCCCGGCGTGTCCGCCAAATTGACCCAGCGTAAACGTAGCTTTGCTACCCAGATAATCGGCCACCTGAAAACCACCCTGGACAGCAAGATAAGCGCGGCAACCATGATGATTGGTTTTCCCAAACTGGAGCAATGAGCCAGCTTTAATGGTATGTGACTGCCATAACAACAGTGATTCACCATCTAAACGCACTTCAATCGGCGCGCCCGTAATTGCGATGATGCTGTCACAATTGAATTTTAACGTCGGACCGCTCAAAGTGATCTCGAGTCCAGCCGCATCTTCGGCGTTGTTTATCAGACGATTCGCCAATCGAAATGCGAATGCATCCATTGGCCCTGACGGCGGCACACCAATATGCCAATATCCAAGCCTTCCAGGATAATCCTGCACGGAGGTTTGCACGCCGGGACTCAGCACATCAATGGTGTTGGCAATATAATGGAAACCATTTAAAAAATTGGTATTGTGCTGCCCGTCACGAAATGCTGTACAGTGCAAAATCTGTTTGAGATAGTTCAGATTAGTTTCAATACCGTGTAGTGCTGAAGAGTCAAGGGCATTGAACAAGCTGGCAATCGCCTGATCACGTGTCGGTTCATGTACAATAATTTTTGCCAGCATTGGATCATAGAACGGGGAGATTTCCACACCGCGTTCTATCCAGGTTTCGATACGCGCCGAGGTAGAAAACGTAGCAGCCGTGAGTGTACCGCTAGAGGGCTGAAAATCTTTGGCAGGGTTTTCAGCGTATACTCGAACCTGCATAGCCGAACCCGATGGTTTTATCTCAAATGAATCTAGCGGCGGCAAATCCCCGGCAGCTTGCCGCACCATCCATTCCACCAAGTCAATACCGGTGACTTCTTCTGTCACGCCATGTTCGACCTGTAAGCGTGTATTAACTTCCAGAAAATAAAATTCGCCACTGGTGGCATCAAAAATATATTCTACTGTTCCAGCAGACTGATAATTGACTGATTTGCCAAGACGAACCGCAGCATCCAATAATGCTTGGCGCAAACGTGGCGTCAAATTTGGCGCAGGCGTTTCTTCCACCACCTTTTGATTTCGCCGTTGCATCGAGCAATCACGCTCCCCTAAAGCGATCACTTCGCCCTGACCATCACCAAAAATCTGCACTTCAATGTGACGAGCATTCTCGACAAATTTTTCCAAGAACAAGCCTGCATCCTTGAAATTATTTTGTGCCAGAAATTTTACGGCGTCATAGGAATCAATCAATTCATCCTTATTCCAACACAAACGTATACCGATACCACCACCGCCTGCGGTACTTTTTAGCATGATCGGATAACCGATATGCGCGGCTTCGTGCAGTGCTTGTTCGACATTGTCCAACAAGCCGGTCCCTGGTAGTAACGGCACTTGATTTTTCATCGCCAAGTCGCGGGCTGTATGCTTCAAACCGAAAGTGCGCATCTGCTGCCCAGTGGGGCCGATAAAACAAATGTTATGGGCGACGCACTGATCAGCAAAATCCGCATTTTCACTTAGAAATCCATATCCGGGGTGAATCGCCTGGGCATTGGTCTGTTGGACAATTTCCAGTATTTTATCGGTACGCAAATAGCTATCCGCCGCTACACCGCTGCCAATACAATAAGCTTCATCTGCTTCTATCACATGACGCGACAATGCATCGGCTTCGGTATAAACCGCCACGCTTTTTACACCAATGCGACGTAATGTCCGAATAATACGACAGGCAATCGCTCCACGATTGGCAATTAATACTTTCTCAAACATAGCTTGCTCCTTTTCTCCTGGACACTACTAAATCGATTAATCCCAAATCAGTAGGCGAATCGGCGTGGGGTTATAAGCATTGCAAGGGTTATTAAGCTGAGGGCAGTTTGAGATCAACACCAGCACATCCATTTCAGCCTGCATTTCAACATACTTACCCGGCGCCGAAATACCGTCAACGAACTCCAGTCGACCTTCCTCTGTTACCGGTACATTCATAAAGAAATTGATGTTACTGGGCAAATCCCGTTTGCTCATGCCCAATTGCTCACACAAGGGTTCATGCGCCAGCGCGTGCAAAAAACTGTCGCGACAACTGTGCATCGGGTATTTCTCCAGCGCATAACGCACCGTGTTACTCTCTGCAGCGCAAGCACCCCCCAAAGTATCGTGGCGCCCGCAAGTATCCGCCGCGATGGTGAGCATCACGTTGCCCCAATTGGAATAAAGCTGACTATCAGTAGTCAGATACAATTTGTTTTGACGGCGTATCGTATCGGTCGCACTGTAACGTTCCAATGCATCGCTGGCATTAAAGAACAGCGTATCGACCGCCTGATTGCCTTCTAAATCGACAATACGAAAGGTCTGCCCCTTGTTCACCCGCTTAACCCACGGTTCTCCAGCCGCACAAATTTCATCTACCACAGCGAGGTTTGGATCAAAGCTGCTTTCAGTCAAATTCTGCGCATTCATACGTCACCTCCGCAACAAGAGGCATAAAAACGTTGTGTGTTTTGTAATCCACGGTTATTTTCTGCAATATTTGCACACACCGCGGTTGTATCAGGCGGCGTCGCTGACAATCTCAAGTTAACCCCGCTCGGTTGATAGGATTCTGCCGTATCCAGAGGATGTGGCGCTGCTGACAACACCATCAAAGTATCCATCTCAAAGCTCAGATCGACATAATCACCAGCTTTGTTGTGACCTGCATGAAATACCAATTCACCATTTTCATCAGCTACAACTTTACTGAAAAAATTGATATTAGACACGATATCCCGCCGACCCAGTCCCCATTTCCCTAGCTCAATCAGCATGCCATCCAGACCACTGCGATGCATCTGATTGCGGTGCTCCTGGTAGCGTGCGATGCCATATTTTTGCTGAATTAATGCAGCGTCACTCAGACCACAGACCGTATCATTCCAACCAGCAGTATCTGCGGTAATACAACAAAAAATGCGCCCCATGTCGGAGTGACAAGCATGTCCTTTAGTCAAACAGAATGTATGCTGCGATTTCAGTGTGTCCGCCATGTTGTAGCGTTCTAATTTTTCTTCCCGGTTATAGAAGAGTACGGCGGCATTAGCGCCACCATCCACATCTGTCAAACGCAAAGTCGTACCACGACGCACGATCCCAGACCAATGGCACCCCCCCGGAATATCTTCTTGCCAAAGCAATGATTTTTGTTGATTCATAACT
>JAJFJH010000411.1 GCA_021774155.1 Nitrosomonas sp. | reverse complement strand
ATCCCGCTGCTCGAACTCAACCGCGCACTTCTCAGTCAACGTGTCCTTGGTGGCGTCCACTATCTTCGCCAGTATCCGCGCCTCCAGACTGTCAGCGGCAGGGGGTGCAGCGGGGGTGGCTGAACACCACGAGGCATGCTTGCCGTCGACCACGAGGCCGCATACGAGGCAATCCTTTCGGCTGCTCACGGTGTCGGTGTACCGATAATCGTCACAGTGCGTGTGCGCGTCTATCCACGGCTCTACGCCAATGGGATTGCCACAGTCTGTGCAGACGTGCTGATCGGTCACGGCTGCACCTCCGCGACGAACTGCACCTTGGTCAGCAGGAATGCGGTGATGGCCTCACTCCCCGTTAACTGCACATCCTCGGTGGGCACGGGCTCCACGGGCCGTTGCACCGTGAACGTGGGCTCAACGCCCCAATGCGCGTACAGCTTGGTGAAGTGGTCATGCCACAGAGCGCGTTCCACGTCGTCGTCGATCGCATCCGGAATGGTGGGCGGCAGGGTGTCAGACATGGGTTACTCGCTTTCGGGTGGGGTGGGGGATTGGCACTCGGGGCAGGGAAGCTCAGGGGTGTAGTAGTCGTGGTACACATGCTCCTTGCCCCTACACGTCGCGCAGACGGGTGCCGGTGCCGGTAGCTGCGGTACGGGCACGTCACAAATCCAACACGCCGCGCCTTGGTTGAATCGGCGTAGATCGTCATTAGACACCGGCACCGTCTCTGGTACTGTTGCGGCGCACTTAGGACAGTACAAAAGTTCGCCATTGTAGTCTGCGTACCACGACTGGGATAGTGCCTCGGTGGGCGCTGTGGGGGTGAGGGCGACTGTGCTCAACATTCGCATAACTCGGATGCAAGTATTGCGCTCGTCGTTACTGACTTCGCCGGTCCCTTGCTTACGCATTTCCAGGATGTCAGCACAGTACTCGTCTGCCGCATCCACCGCCGCTTGCAGGCGGTCAGCGCGTGCCTGCTGCGCGTCGCGTTCGGTTCGCAGTTGCAATCGGGCGTTGTCCGCTTTACGGCAGTGTTCGCGCGCCTCATCCCGCTCGGCCTCCGCACGGCGGCAGTCATCCTCCAACTTCACACGTTCGGCAGTGTACGCGGCGTCTGTTTCGATCTCCTGGTCAGCCGCGTTCGCCACTAGTAACTGCGCCTCACGCACGGCGACGAGGAGTTCGCTCAGTTCGCTAGCGGTCATCTCCACGTTATATGATGGCAACTTTGCCACCAGCCTGTTTCGAAACTCCTGCAATCGTTTCTCGTCCATCATTCACCTCTTCGCTTCTTAGCGAGTTGATCTGCTTCCCAGTTCCGAAACCACCACGCCTTATCCGCTTCCGCAGAGCGTGAGGTTTTCTCTATACCTTCACCACAGGTGTACACATCCACACCAAACTGCTGACACACAACCATCGTTTCTCCTGACCCACGGTACTCCCGGTCAGGGTTATCCACGGCGTACTGCTGCTCAGTCCCGTAGTACTTGTAATGGCTCCCATTCGGAGCAGTCCCAACATGCGGGAAGGCCAGGAGGATGCCTACAGGGCGATGTTTCTTCAGGACACGTTTATGTACGTCTACCGTGAGAAAGTCCCGTGAGAGGGCTCCTGCGTCCATTACAGGGGGTCTACGGAAGAGTCGTAGCTCATGGTCGTCAGGGTACCGGGTTTGGAGCCACCCTCCACACTGCTGGACCTTCTTCCGAGGGAATCCTTTGGGATAGCCCTGGATGCGGCACACATCCTCTGGGTGGTCATACCCGAAGACCATGATACCCGTCGGCTTTACACTGTCCAGCACCGTGTTGAGATGGTGCCGGTTGGGGTAGTACCACGGGCCACAGACTGCGACAATCATTACAGCCCCTGTGAGCAATCGGGGCACGGCTTCCAAGCAACCGCATCAACAATGCCGTTTTTGTTTGGTATCGGCACTTCAACCATACCCGGAATAGCTGAATATGAACACGTCGCGCAGGGTTCCTTTACGCCGCGATGAAGCTCAGCAACGCTCCTCATTGCGTCAACCTAAAATCGTTGTCGTCACAAAACTTCTCAATCGCATCACTAATCCCTTTTATGAAAGGGGCTTTATCCTCTTCCTCCATACAATCCATAGCATGACGAATGGACTTCCAATGCGTGATATGGCTACAGATACTTTCAGTAACGGCCTTGAGCTTTTCTTCTTTCCTAACAATTCCCTCTGCTCGACTTCTATCCCACATCGCCTTAGATAAGGCGCTAAACCCTGATTTATCTTTCATTGCGTCAACCTCTCTTCTAGGTCTTTAATCTTCTGGTGTATCACGGCTATATCCCTTCGGTGACGGGCCGGTAAGCCCTCTAGTTGCAGGTCAGTGTATCGCACAATAGTCCGAGAAGCAATCTCTTGGGTTTGATTGAGCATGGAACGCATCTTGAGGGCGGTTACTGGGGTCATTCCACTTCACCTTTATGATCTTCAAAGTATTCAGACTCATGCAACACGCTCTCAGGAACTATGAGGAACCGGCTCATATCAGGAACCACGTAGTTTGATTTATGCTTAGTAAACGGGTCTTCCATCTTGACACGATAAGCAAAACGCGCACAGTGCCAGCTAAGACCACTGTACTCAGAAGAACCCACACGCTCCACACTAGTCATACGGCGAAGTGTAATGTACGGGCCATTAGCGGCACACGCTACCAAGTCACCGGCTCTGATTGGACGGCCTAAAGGGTCTATAGCTTTAGCTAGAGGATCAGTCATTAGTCTCCAAACT
>JAJFJH010000042.1 GCA_021774155.1 Nitrosomonas sp. | reverse complement strand
AACATTTTAGTGATTGGGGGTACTGGCTCAGGTAAGACCACATTAATCAACGCCATCATCCATGAGATGGTCGAGCAAGATCCGGATGAGCGCATTTTTATTATAGAAGACACTGGCGAGATCCAATGTGCTGCACAGAATTCTGTTCAGTACCACACCACACTCGATGCCGACATGACGCAATTGCTCAAAACAACCTTGCGTATGCGCCCAGATCGCATTTTAGTCGGAGAAGTTCGGGGTGCAGAAGCACTGGATTTACTCGATGCGTGGAACACCGGTCATGAAGGTGGTGCAGCCACACTACATGCCAATGATGCGTTATCCGGTCTGACTCGACTGGAATCTCTTATTTCACGTAACCCATCAGCACCCAAAGAAATCATGCCATTAATTGCAGAGGCAGTGGATATGGTGGTGCATATCGCACGTACAACCAATGGCAGAGAGATCAAACAGATTATTGAAGTAGAAGGTTTAAACAAAGGAAGTTATCAAATCAAAGAGTGGTAAATAATCAATAGGATACGGCAATGAATCTGGTGAATTTTAAGAAAGATACTCAACCCTTTTGTTTTTTCTCAATACTTTTTTGTTTGTGTCTTTTAATGCTGGCTGAAAGTGCGTTCGCGTCCGTCGGTGGCGGTGGTCAACTGCCCTATGAGTCCTGGTTGGTTAATCTCAGAAATTCAGTCACCGGCCCTGTTGCTTTTACCTTGTCCATTGTCGGTATTGTTGTTGCTGGCGGCATTTTGATCTTTGGCGGTGAACTCAATGCCTTTTTTCGCACCTTGATATTTATTGTGTTGGTGATGGCCTTATTGATTGGTGCAAACAACATCATGACCAATCTATTTAGTGGCGCTGTCATCTCCGGTGAAATATCACAAGACAGGTCATTAAGCGCTAATACGTCCGAATAGGGGAGGGCTGTGTCATGGGTCTACGAACCATACCTATCCGCCAATCCGGTAACCGTCCCAATCTCTTTATGGGAGGTGATCGCGAACTGGTCATGTTCTCAATTTTAATAGCCGCGACTTCAATATTCGTTGCCATGGAACTCAAAGCCACACTGTTTGGTATTGCGTTGTGGAGTTTTGCTTTGTTTGCACTGCGATTAATGGCCAAGAATGACCCGCAACTACGTCATGTTTATCTGCGCCAATATCGCTACAAGAAATACTATCCGGCACGTAGTACGCCTTTTCATAGCAACACCGATCAAGAGGGGAAACAATTTTTATGATTCCCGCCATTACTTTCCTCATCGCAATCGTTGGTGCTTTATTGCTGTTGATATTGTTCGTGCGTATCCGCGAAACTGACAAAGAATTCTAAAATAGACTGTTTTACGTTGTTTTAATATTTTTGAATAAGCTTTAATCTCCTTGTTTTTACTTGCTTTTATCTATTAAGTTGCTTTAGACTCTTATCCATAGTTTTACGCCAATTGTCTACATAGTGTCTACATGGCGTCTACATGAAAAGAGATTTAAACAACGATTATGGCAACTCAAACACTCCCGCACAAAATTACAAAATCCTATGTAGACAAGCTAAATGTACCTGCAGCAGGCCAAGCATTTATTCGTGATGTAGCACTCAAAGGATTTGCGGTTCGCGTCACGGCATCGGGTGCAAAATCTTTCATTTTGGAAAAGCGTATTGACGGCAAGGTTAAGCGAGTGACTCTTGGCCGTTATCCTGAGTTAACTGTTGAGCAAGCCAGAAAAGAAGCGCATAAATTATTAGGTCACATTGCTACAGGACGTAATCCGCTTGCTGAAAAGAAACAAGAAATCTTGCAAGGCACAACCCTAAAGCAAGCCTTCGATGATTTTCTATCTGTAAGAAAGAATCTCAAGGATCGAACGCTCTATGATTATCGGCGTTTAATGAAAGTTGCTTTTGTTGACTGGCAAGACAAAGCCATGAATAAAATTAGCAAAGACATGGTGACTAAACGCCATAGCCAAATCGGTGTAGAACGTGGCAAAGCCTACGCCAATTTATCTATGCGTTTTTTGCGCGCTTTGTTTAATTTCGCCATTGCACAATATGAAGATGGCGGCGGGAATTCTATTCTTCGGGAGAATCCTGTGATGCGCCTCACCCAAACCCGCGCATGGTATCGAGTAGATCGTCGCCAAACTGTAATCAAACCTCATCAGCTTGCCCCCTGGCATCAAGCAGTCATATCACTTAAACAGGATGTAATCTCAAAACAATCTGCCCTGGTCGCTGATTATCTTTTATTTCTGCTGTTTACCGGTCTGCGACGACAGGAGGCTGCAACGTTGAAATGGTCTGATATTGATTTGAATGATCGATCTTTCACGCTGACCAATACGAAGAATCGGGAGCCACTAACATTACCGCTTACCGATTTTTTGAAAGGCCTACTGGAAACTAGGAAGGCCGCCACAAACTCCCAATATGTATTTGCTGGTGATGGCAAAGCAGGCTATTTGATTGAACCGCGTTGTCAGGTGCAAAAAGTCATAAAAATGTCTGGCGTGCCATTTACACTTCACGATCTGCGCCGCACATTTTTAACTATTGCCGAAAGTATCGATATTTCTGCATATGCTCTAAAGCGTTTGGTGAATCACAAAATGTCCAATGATGTCACGGCTGGCTATATTGTCAGTGATGTTGAACGCTTGCGAAAACCGATGGAACTAATATCTGCACGTTTGCAACACTACTTCGTAATCAATGAAGCAGAAAATAAACAGTAGGCATTAGTTAACTGGCAAGATGTTGTTAGAATTGTTGCCGTTGAAAGAATAAACGTATGGAGACACTTACAAATGACACTGCAAAATACTAAAAACATTGATGAACAAACCTATGTGCCATTTGTTCTGGAAGATTATGTAGATAATCCGGTAGCTATAGCACGCATCAAGGCAGGTATTACGCAAGAACAACTTGCCCAACGTCTTGGTGTCAGTCAGGCCTATATTAGTCAAGTTGAACGCCTTGCCTATGTGACTAATAAAATTCTTGAACGGGTATGTAATGCTATTCATGGCATAAAATGAAATCGAAGAAACATTAGATGGTCAGAGAAATTAAGCGGAGATTTCTCAAAACTTAACTAGGGTATAATTGAATCTAGCCAACTAGAATTTAAGAGGTTTTCCATGCGGTCTGTCGGTATATTTGAAGTAAAAACAAAACTTTCTGAGCTTTTGAGATTGGGTGAACCCATCGAAATTACTAGTCACAGAAAACGGGTTGCAGTGATTTATCCAGATCACACTCCGCTCGACTTGGCACAAGTGAAGCGAGATATTAAAGCGCTCAATAAGGCAGATAAGCAAGACGATGCTACTGATATGGGCGATTATTTATGACCTCGTATCAACGAGGTGATATAGCGCTTTGTGCTGATGGGAGAGGCGACTACACAAGTAAGCCGCGTCCGGTGGTGATTGTGCAAAATACGGATTATATTGAAGGCATGGAAAGTATTACTGTTTGCCCAATTACCAGCGTTTTGAGTGCTGCAAGTGTGAGAGTGCGGTTAAAAGCAAATGATGCAACCGGCTTAAAGGAAACCTCTGAAGTTGAAACCGACAAAATAACAACTATTCGCGTTACCAGGCTTAACATCAAGATTGGTGAAGTTGCTGAGAAAGAGCTCAATAAAATTAACTATGCCTTACGAATCTGGTTGGATTTATAAGTTGTCTCAGCATCAATCATTACACGACGTTGAGTAAATTTAATCGATTTGCTGAAAAGTTTAAAACTTGTTTTATTTCTCCCTGCCACCGCGTAGCGGCTTGCCCTTGACAGACTGCCGTCGCCCAAGAAAAATACAATTAGCAAGAGGGATTGGGGTAATGCAGGTTTCGCCCCCTAACTTGCTTGCGGAAACGTGGGGGGTTTCCCCAGACACCGAGGCAAGAACCCCCATCCCTCATACATACAGGTTTTTGGGCGACAGCAGCCTGTCAAGGGTGGCAGCGTCAATCTTGATAATTACACCTGATTTCTCAAGAACGTGGGTTTTAATCCGTCAACTTAAGTAATTTACTTCTTAAGAAAATAACCCGTCATGTTCCTAGATAATAAAGAAGAATTCCAAACTGTTTGGCAACTGGCACATAATTGGGTCGATGCAAATCCAGCCGAAACGGATGCTAATGCAGTTTCACTCGAGCTTAAAACGGCTATTCATCGTTTGATGAACGCTATGGCCTGCCGGGAAATCTCAGCTAGAACAAGAAAATGGATTATTTTCGAAGGTAATTCTTTTCTCTCATTACCTTTTGACTTATTTCATTATTTAGAATTTATTCAATCTCTGAAAAAAGACAAATTTAAAAAAATTTATCTTGATAATTTGTATGTGAAACGCAATGAAGTTCTGAGTTGGTGCGAAAATGTGGCTTATCTTGATCCTCCGCCCTGTTGGATGCCAAAACAATTACCCGATGGGCAAATAATCAGCAAAGAAATTAAAAATCATCGCCCAAAGGAAGAAACAGAAGATCGAATCCGTTGCCAAGCAATAGCCTGTGCTTTATGGGACCTTGACCCTAACATACATCCCAAACATTTGGCGAAATCTGAAATTATGCGGCGTTTTGGCAATGGCCGACAATATAACGAGGATACCGTCAAGAATTGGATTGCAGAGGTTGACCCGCAAAAAGATCAGCGCAAATCTGGACGACCACCTGATATTGAATACAAAATTGTTCTTAAAACTGATCCTCAGCTTAATAATTAACCGTTTAGTTTTTTTCTGTTCGCTAATAGCTTAGAATCATGCATCTGCACCAATACACGCTTTATACATCTGCCAGCTCTGATAGATACTTTTAACTACCCCTCAGTCAACTGACCCTTTTTTAATCCTCTACAATTTGTCGCATATTGTTTCCATGTTTATCAACCAATGGAGACAACTATGCAAGATCAACTTCTCACCACAAAACAAGCTGCACCGATCTTAGGCGTTAGCATCGCATTTCTGGAACGAGACCGCTGGGCAGGTGCGCGGGTGCCTTTCATCAAAATAGGCGCTCGTGCAGTTCGTTATCGTTTGAGCGATCTGCACGCATACATAGAATCATGTGTTTGTCAGTCAACCAGTCAGTACTGAGGTGTGTGATGCACACTTCAGTACGCGGCAGCGGAAAACTGCAAACCCCTGGCGAACACATTGCTGAAGGTATTCTGGAACGGTTAGATGAACCAGATGATAGCGATAAGAAATGGCGTTCTTCATTATTCCAGCTATTACCTAAACGATTCGCCAAAGTCACTGCCCTAGAATACAAAGAAACTTACATTTCTGAAGGCAGGCGAAGCGCCAATATTGCTCTACTTGAACAGTACGGGGAAATAACAGCAAATAGCATTCCTCTGGATGCTACTGATAATGACCTAAAAGAACTGGCAAAACGCATTGTCATAGAAATGCAGAGTATTAGCCGCATCTATCAGAATCAAGAAGTCGCTGTTTCCAGATTGCTGCGACGTGCCCAAAAGTGAAATGGTTTAATGCAACAGGACACTTCTAGAGGCAGATTTATAATGTCATTAGAGGTGAATATGAATACACAAACAAAACGAGTGAATCCGAAATATACACTTGAATTTAAACAAGATGCGGCAAGGTTAGTTAATGAA
>JAJFJH010000410.1 GCA_021774155.1 Nitrosomonas sp. | reverse complement strand
AAAGGCGTAAGCGCTGGTTCTATTTGTTTTGCACTTGTGTCACGCAGTATACAGTCAGCAGTTTCACCATAACGATCACTTACTACTAACACAGGTATCTGTACTTTTGATGTGCCTCTCTTAACGGCTTTATCACCTCGTTTACGTGAGGGCCTGGGTAAATGGCGTTGTCCCTTGAAAGATCCCAGGAAATACGTTTCGTCAGCTCCAACAATGCCGTTCATTTGACTAGATTGTTGTATCGCCGGTATTTGTAAAAAACGATGCCGCCACTTAAAGCTCGTGTTCTTGGCTATCCCACATCTGTTCGCCGATTTGCGCCGACTTAATCCCTGAATCATTGTTTGCTCATAATTAAGCCATTTATCTTTGTGGCGTAACTGTGCCAATAGCGTATTGGTAAGCGCGTTAAACGTGCGCTTGCATTGACGACAACGATAGCGCTGTATGTCGCAAACTTTTACCCCAGCGATACAATCTCGTGCCCATACAATACGGGCAGGCAGGCTCATCATTCAGGCCTTGCTCGATCAACGTAACGACTCTATCAACACTTGTTTTTCCTTACAATCGCTTTCGAATCTTGTCTCGTTGACCATGACTCATACGATCCAATGACTTTATCCAAACCTTGAATTCCATAGTTTTCATGGTGTGTGCCTCTATTTTTACAACCTGATACACATTGGACACTTAATTCAACAGCTAATTGCGACATAGCCTATTTGTACCTATCCCCCGTTTCAGCGGACTTCCCAGGCGCGTAGCTCAGTTGGTTAGAGCACCACCTTGACATGGTGGGGGTCGTTGGTTCGAATCCAATCGCGCCTACCAATATACAAAACAAAAACAGCATGTTGTGGAGTATTTTGGATTTTTATTCCCCTAGTTACAAAAATATTAAAGTAACCATTTAGTGACCGCTGGGGGGTAATTAACAATGGCAATAGTTAGGGCACTGCCAAGTTAATTGTTTCTGAGCGAAAATGGCGGAATATATAGTCCAGTGACCTATACCATACGCCATCGATTTCCATTTGATATCATTCAGCACGCAGCGTGGCACAGATACAGTTACTTGGCAGTGCTTTGTTGGTTGTTTAATCGACGTTTCCAACGCCCCTAAATTTCCTTTTTTTACTTGCAGGTGTATAGATATCAATGCCTCTTTGTCGTTCGCCATCCTTCATAAGCCAGTAGCGGACTTGTCCATTTTGGTGTTGCCATACAATATCGTTACATTCTTGTGCGCCCGCTTTGGAGCAAATAAACACTGCTGGGATTGTCAGAACAAACGAACCGGCCAAGGTAATTGACACGAGATAGAAGGATGTGAGTTGCGTTTTAATAACCTTAACTCAAAGTCACAGTCACAGTTTAATTTTAATCATATGAATCGATGGGTTAAACATTATATAGGTTTGTTATTTGGTACAGCCCATAGTCGTTTAATAATGGAGAATGAATTGTTGGTAGAAATTTATAGATAGTCATTTGTTTCAGGATTATTCTGTTTTCAAGATTTGAATTATTTCAAATTCGATTTATATGGACAGTTACTTCTGGTCAGTTTTGGAATAGCATGAACTGCGTAATATGCGATCTCTGACTCGCCGTCTAATACGGGTATAAGAGGAAATTTATCATCATGTTAAACCTTGCCAAGATGCTCCCGCAAGAACTGAATGAAGTGTTGAGTTTTTGCGGGGAGTAACCGGGTCTCCGTAACGGCATAGACGGTTACCGGATCCCCACGCCATTGGGGTAATACCCGACGCAGCCGCCCATTGACAAGATCATCGGCAACAATTTTCTCCAACATCATAATGATGCCCATATCGAGTGCTGCCAAGCGACAAATCATACCGACACTGTTGAGTGCGAACCGACTACCAATAGAAATTTTGGCGGTGTTTGTCCTATCGTGCATTGTCCACATACTGGTCTTCATGAGGCCTAGGCACTGATGATGCGCCAAATCGGCAGGCTCAGCAGGCTCTCCCGAACAGTTAAGATAATGAGGCGAAGCGTAAAGGTACACAGGGAGTACAGCCAATGGACGTGCAATCAATTGCGAATTCTCCGGTTCTCCTATACGGATTGCTACATCGAAAGGTTCACGCACCAGATCGACCCATCGTGACGTCAGGTCGAAATCGAAGACAATGTCCGGATAGAGTCTTGCAAATTCGGCGATCAAGGGAGCCATGTAGGTCATGGCAAAGTCTACAGGCAGAGAAGCACGTAGTATTCCACTGGGTTGTACGCGCATTTCACCAAGTTGTTCGTGTGCTAACTTGGCTTCATCGACGATGCGTTTACAACGCTCAAAATAAATTTGACCAGCCTCGGTTAACGTGATCTTGCGCGTTGTACGATGCAAAAGGCGCAGACCAATAGTCTTTTCCAGCATACTGATTCGCCGCGACAGGGTTGAATTCGGCATTCCGATAGTATTGGCAGCACCGCGAAAGCTCTTGGCCTTGACAACTTCCACGAACAGGGCCATGTCATTCAGAAATTTCATATCAATTGCTCCATTAAGGGAGCAATCTTATCCAAATATCAGTCTTTATTCTATATAAGAAGTAGTGGACAATCTTAATTTGAAAATTTTGCGGGAATCATCATGAAGAAAAACACGAGGAGCGCCTTAAAAAGAAGCTTGCATACGAAGCTTAGGCTTTGTGTTGACTATATTGGTGCTGGCACATATTACATCGGCAAACAGTGGGTCTAAACGAGACGCATGCATCGCAGAATCATATTACAGGGGATTCAATTTCTAGGGGATGCCTTATCTGTCCTATCCGCCCTCCTGCTTATTCGTATCAACTGACCCTCCGATGTGAGAACTTAGTAATGAAACTATTCGTGCCGGAAATTCGAGTATAAACGATCGCGGTGTGACGATGCGATTACCCCAGGCTGATTAAGTACACGGCGAAATTTGTTACCTTGTTGTTTGCACTACCATAATCGTTGCGAGGTTAAACGAGCGTTAGCCGACGTATGGGTGCATATGCCTGAAGGATGAGGAGCTGTCAGATAACCTATTAATAAATAGGAAAAAATTTCTGATTCAGACTAAATTCCGGTAATAGTATGGTTATGATCATATTTTCAAAAATCATGAAGCTACGAATGACTATTTTATTCAGGACTTCCCTAGTTCTCCACACCGTTAGTGACTGTTACTTTATTTATTAAGGAGATAAATATGATTAAAGAAGTTTGGAACAACTATATTCAAATTATACTGAGTTTGTTGCTATGTTTAATTTTTTTCCACAATACCTATACTTATGCGGAAGATGTCAAAAGTGGATGGAAAATGTCTCGACCGGATAATCATAGGGACAAACAACGAGAAACGTTTACTAGTGGGGCATGTGTTATAGATTCTGATTCTGGCTCTTTTCCAGTGGGTTTTAGCGCATATGTAATACCTGAAGGGAATCATCCATCTTATCCGCCATTTTGCTCTCCTGTGCCAGCGGGCCGATTAGATATAGTAATTGATCTGTTTTCATTTGAGTTGCGCGATAGGCCAATCGCAATAAAGATAGTAAAAATAGAAAAAGGTGAAGAGCATGAAATATCATCTCTACCGCCAAGTACATATACAAATGGCAGTATTCCCCTTACGGTCTTATTTGAACCAAGTAGTAAATATAATATATTATTATTTGAGAAAAATGCAGATGAGAGTACCGATAAACACCTTGTTACAATTCCGTTAGATGTTCGCAGAAAAGGAGATTATGTCCATACTGGAGCAACAGGCTCTATGTTTGGTTTTTTATTTGTGGTTTTTGGAATTGTAGGTTTAATAGTTCTGATTTATAGATACTTATTCAATGATAATGTAGTTAAGGTCAAGAGATAAACAAGCCTCTCTTTAAATGGGGAAATGTTAAAACTGATATAGAAGTAATGTAATAGATGGCCATTACGTCGAACGATATCAAATGTAGCAAAGTAAAACCAGACAAACACCAGACAAGAGCGCCCGACATGAAGACTACAACGTTTTGGCAAAAGAGAGGTATTGCATGCACGATGTAGATAAACCCTGCAAGGCTGTGCTGCGTGAGCAGCCTTACCAGTTTGATACATTGCCTGATGGAGTGTTCTACCTCACAGCAGCCTATCAATTCTTCCGCCTTCGGTGGTAAATAGTAGCATAGGCATCACGATAAACACAAACGAGATCGAAACACATAAATTTGTGTGTGTTTGAGCTAGGTGGCAAGTTTTTTGTAGCCAATAATTTATGATCACGCTAATTGAGACAAAATATTGGATTGCTATTAAATCCTGATCTTTAACTAATACTCACCGTAGCTTTACGTAAGGATCTATTTAACTGTTAAGCCATAGAAGGGCTCAAACTCCTCAATGGTATGGAATTTAGTTTTTTCTTTTAAAGTCCAACCTAGGAGTCGCAATTATTTGTTCTTTTATGCTTACTCTCATTAACGTCATAGCGAATCCATGGCACGTAAGTATCTGAGTTCACGCACTTCAATTCAAAGGATATAAAATGTCTACCTTAATTAAATGGCCGCTAAAATCTAAGGAACTGCATAGTAATCATTTTGACTCGGCGATTTGGAACGATTTTCAGTTTAGATCCGATGATATTGTTATTGCAACCTATGCTAAATCAGGGACAACTTGGACCCAACAAATAGTGGGGCAGTTGTTATTCAATGGTGACCCAGATCTGGAAATAGCAAAAATGTCGCCATGGCTTGACCTACGTGTACCACCCAAAGCTATAAAATTATCTCAAATAGAGGCGCAGAAGCATCGCAGATTCTTAAAAACGCACCTGCCAGTTGATGCGCTGGTATATTCGCCTAAAGCGAAGTATATATATATTGGCCGTGATGGCCGAGATGTTTTGTGGAGCCTGTATAATCATTACTCCAATGGGAATCAAGCTATGTATTCGGCATTAAATGATACTCCAGGATTAGTTGGCCCACCTTTTACGCCGTTGCCGACGGATATTCGTAAGTGTTGGCGTGACTGGATGGACAAGGATGGTTACCCTTTTTGGCCATTCTGGGAAAATATTCGCTCTTGGTGGAAAATTAGGGAATTACCTAATCTCTTATTCCTTCATTTCAATGACCTCAAACGCGATATGCCAGGAGAAATGCGTCGAATTGCTCGCTTTCTCAATATTCCCATTAATGAGGACAGATGGCCCCTTATAGTCGAATATTGTTCATTCGATTGGATGAAAAATAATGCCACGAAAAGTGTGCCACTAGGTGGTGCGTTTTGGGATGAAGGATCAAAAGTATTTATTAACAAGGGTGTGAATGGTCGATGGATTGATACTCTGACCGCGAGTGACTCTGCTCAGTATGAAGCACGCGCTGTAAAAGAATTGGGACTTGAATGCGCGCACTGGCTTGCAGGAAAATCCTGAAATAGCTTCCTAGGTACTTTGCTCGGACTACTTTTTTCCCCAGTCTTACATTATTGTCTTTATGATCACAGGGCGAATGCTATCATCATTCCACTTTAGTTCTAAGATCTATCACTAGTGTCCCGTTAACACACAGGCAAGGCGGCCTGATTCAGCCATAATTGGGATAATAAGTTTACTCGTAACTCGTTGAACTGATTAAAGGAATCAGGCCATGGCTCATTGTAATACGATCTTCTCGCAAATCCTAAAACTTATTTCTAGACATGAGTTTGAGACACTAGCAAATGAGCATCATTCAGGTCGAGCTTTCCGTACTGCATCCAGATGGTCGCAACTGGTGACTTTGGGCCTGTCGGAAAACACACAATAATCTGAGATAATATACAAAATAGTTAATGATGAATTGTTAGATGATTAAAAGAGACCAAAGCAACCTATTTCTTACATTAGACGCACTGATTCCTGCGAACCACCCTTACCGTAGATTGGAACGACTACTGCCATT
>JAJFJH010000409.1 GCA_021774155.1 Nitrosomonas sp. | reverse complement strand
TCAAAACGATAGGTATAGCCTTCCATATAAATGGAAGCAAAATGTTCGCCTGCTGTAGCAAACGCAACCGCTATAACTACTTGCATCCTTACTTCTTTATTTTCACCAAACAACAAACCAATCAGAAAAAACCAGGCAACCACTCCTAACTGATCCTGCGTTTCAAGACTCGCACTGCCATCAATAACTAAACTTAGCCCCACACAGAAAAACGTAAATCCTGCAATAAAATAATCACGCGTTCTATGAGGGCAATTTGCATCTGCCTTAGGTAAATGATCAAACATTCCCACCTCTTTACAACAAAAAACCCGTCAATCTAAGACGGGTCTTCCATTTTACCAAACTACCACAACTTATTTATTGCTAACGATTCAATATATTATAGCGACCCATCAACTTACCCCTACTGGATGGAGCAACCTGTGCCGCCACATCAGACTGGATTAAGAAAACAGACAATTATCAATAATCGTCGTCGTCATCCCAATCATCGTCGTCGTCGTCCCAATCGTCTGGCTTCAATACCAACTCGCCCGCAGCAAGGCTCGCATCAAGGTCAGTCTCTGGGGCTTCTTCATGTACTAGATTCTGGTGACAGTCGATACAGGTTGCACCTTCTGTTTCCATTTTCTTGTGCTCTGCTTGGGCATCTTCTCCCGGAGGATCTGGGTTCTTATGGCAGTCACGACAAGTTACACTGTCCCATTTCTTGAGGTTCATGCGCGCATCATGCGCCATGATTAATCGACGTTCGTTAAATTTCTCTAGCGTCGAATAGTCGTTCATTACTTCAAGATATAACTCTCGGGCACCATCTACGACATGGGTATATACCGCAAGATGAAAGTTAGAGAAGCCTTGCGGAATGTGGCAGTCTTTACAGCTTGGATTCACGCCTAACGCACCATAGTGGGTGGACTCTCTAAGTTCCTTCTGAGTGTAGGTCATAGAGTGGCAGCTGGTGCAGAATTCTTCGGTGGAAAGGGCTGCTTCTCCACCAAACACGACAGCAACCATGACTATGCCAAGTAAAGCACCTGATAGTAAGGTGCCAATCGCGCCTTTTTGTAAATTAGTCATTCTTTTTCCTCTTAGTCTTCGTCTTCGTCATCGTCATCGTCATCGTCATCGTCATCTTCTTTAGATACTTTGGCGTTAGCTTGGAACTCTTTGTGGAACTTGAATTCTGGCTCGCCTACAAATGCACCATCCAATTTGTAATGCTCGTGCATAGCTTCAGCGTTCTTAACCATCTTATCAAAGTTAAAGGTGTACTTTTCGTCAACTTCTGGAGTAAATGGGGTGTAAGGCTCTTTATTGCCTTCCCATCCTGAACCTTCGTAGTTAAGGTGACAGGCTTTACAGGCTTCTTCGAATTCGTAGTCTTGGCCTCTAGCAACAAGACGCGAGCGCTCCATGGTTGCGCCATTACGCTCGAATGCTTGACCGCCTTTACGGTGCTCACCACGATACTTTCTACCTGGACCGTGACATGATTCACATCCAACGGCTGCGAGCGCTCTTTTCGGCCTGTCTATGGTGTAACCACCTTTCTCACCCCACCCGTCAACGTGACACCCAACACAGTCTTTGTCTTTTGTGTAGTCTTTCTTCGGATCTAATCCTGCTTTAACTTTGGCTTCTTCACGTTCGCCAGCCTTGAGTGAGTCCATGGCTTTAGCATGGGCGGTTGAACGCCATGACTTGCCTTGGGCCTTGTGGCAAGAACTACATTTCTGGCGGCCTTCATAACTCGCCGCGACTACAGCGCTTGAGTAAAATGCAAACATTAATAAGATTGCAAGTATGTAGGTAATCGGGTGTTTCATAGGTTCTCCTTCATGCTTTTTAATTGTATGTTTTACGTCGGGTATTTTACGCGATAACCAGTTTGTGTAAATGGATATGTTTATTTCTCTAGTTTTTTGTTTTTCTATTTAGCGCTGCTTGTCTGTTTTTTTCCACAATTAATGGCTAGGCTAACGATTCCCTAGGGGATGTTAAAAACCCAGTAACCGTCATGTTGATAGACTAGCTGCATGATCTTTAGTTCTAACGGCGAGGTCTTATCTGAAAAAGGCAACAACTGCGCCATGAGAGTATTGCTATGTTCTTCGTTTTCTAGAAAAAATACGCGAATTTCGTTGTCTGTCAGTGATTGCAAGGTATAAGTATCAAAACCGTTCTTATCTAGCTGGACTTTCATGTGATTGATGAGTCCGTGCATGTTACCTGTCAAAGGAAAGTTTTGATAGGCAATGCTAAACTTATCAGGATGCATGAGACCAAGACGATAGAGATCGGTAACGTGTACCAACAGGTACGCTTCTCTGTCCGAGCCAATCAGCGCTCTAAGTTGGGAAACACCGTCTTCTGGACTGGCTAGCAGGGCTTTACTAAATTGTTGGAATTTAGCTTGCTCTTGTTTGCTGGCGTTGCTATTCCAGAAGCTTTCTTCGTATTCGTGTACGCTGTCGCTTTGCTCTTGCCATTGCGGCGGCAGTATCTTGGGCATGCCAAGGTAGCTGGCGAACAGAGTGTCATGACCGGTCAGCAGGCTAATCTGACGTGAGGTGTCCCACCAGGACAATATGAGCGCGCCTTCTGAGGCGTGATCTTTGATCGCTTTGGCGATACCGCTAAGCTCTGATGGCTTTTGGTCGATGGCGATCAGAAGTTCACTGGTGTCGTTCTCCCAGTTAATTAATACGGGAGAGCTATTGCCTTGTTGGACGGCATAGGCCCGACCTAGTGGCTTATCTATTTCTTCAACACGTACTTCGTATTTGCTGATATTCAGGTCTGGCCAAGCGTCAAGTTCCAGCTCTGGAAATTGCTCGGCCTTGCCTTCCGATATGAGTTCATAGTGATAAGGAGCTGGTTCAGGGGTGAACCATAATATTGCAAACCAGCCAAGTAAAACTAAACCTCCCGTCACTAGAAGGATTCCTAATGACGGGAGTAGTTTATTCCCCTGTCGCGACACGGATGCGTCGCGACGGGTAGGTTCAGCAGAGATCAACCTTCGCTTTTCTTACGTTTGCGCCATCCTGCTAGCGCCAACGTTCCAGCTAATAACATGCCGCCACCTAATCCACCTAGAGAGATTTTCTCCGCGGTAGTATCAAGGTCGAGCAGGCTAGTACGCTTAGCTTCGAGTTTGTTAACGCGTTCTTGCAGCGCTACCATTTCACGAACACGGAAGGTTTCATCTTGAATTTGAACGTAGGCACGGTTCATTGGCCCCCAACCTTCGGTGTAAGTCCATCCGCCTGGATTAACGTGGGCTAATCCAACGTGCATCTTAGCTAGGTCATTCTCACCCATCTCTAGAACTTTAAGTTCCATTGATGCAGGGTTGTTGCCTGATGACCAGAACAGTTGCGAGAAGAGGTGGAAGCCTGGCTTCTCAGGTTCCGGAGGGTCAGGACGGTTGGTCTTCTGCCCAGCCAACAGGCCTTCTTCGTACAGCTTCTCTACTATCGCATGCGCTTCCTGATATTTAGCCAGACCAGAAATGGTGCCTTGATCCATGAGGTCTAGATAGGAACGTGCAAAACGCTCTGAGTGACATTGGGTACAGGTAACAACCCATGAGTCTAGACGA
>JAJFJH010000408.1 GCA_021774155.1 Nitrosomonas sp. | reverse complement strand
CCTGAAGTAAAACCAGCGTTCAAAAAGAGTGACTTGGGCGCATTGCTGACAGGCTGCCCGCTGGAAGAGCGCATTTCTGAGTTTCATAAATTGAAGACGCAAGGTGTCGCTGTCGGTAGTTTGGCGATGATTGTATTGGATAACCCTATGTGTGCAGGTACGGGTCATCGTATTTGTAATGACTGTATGAAGTCCTGTATTTATCAAAAACAGGACCCGGTGAATATTCCTGAAGCTGAAACGCGTACGCTTAAAGATGTGTTGGAATTACCTTGGGGATTTGAAATATACAGTTTGCTCACACGCTGGAATCCACTGAATTTACATCGCCCCGTACCCAAGGAAGCCAGTGGTCGCAAGGTGTTGGTTGTCGGCATGGGACCAGCAGGCTATACCTTGGCACATCACTTGATGAATGAAGGCCATACCGTTATGGGAATTGATGGTCTTAAGATCGAGCCATTGCCAGCTGAAGTTTCGGGTGTTAACGAGCAAGGTGAGCGGGTTGCATTTAAAGCAATTCAGGATGCGAGTGAATTAGAGGAAGACTTGGATAGGCGATTACCAGGTGGTTTTGGTGGTGTTGCTGAATATGGCATTACGGTTCGTTGGGACAAAAATTACCTCAAACTAATCCGCTTATTGTTGGAACGCCGGGAAGAATTTGCATTATTCGGTGGTGTGCGTTTTGGTGGCACACTGACAGCAGATGATGCCTTTGCCTTAGGGTTTGATCACGTGGCGTTGGCTGCAGGCGCGGGGCGCCCAACTATGCTTGATCTGCCAAATGGTTTGGCGCGTGGCGTTCGCACGGCATCTGACTTCTTGATGGGACTGCAACTAACGGGCGCAGGGCAAAGTGATTCGATTGCCAATATGCAATTACGTTTGCCAGTCGTGGTGATTGGCGGGGGATTGACTGCGATTGATACGGCTACAGAAGCACTCGCTTATTACCCTGTTCAAGTAGAAAAGTTCTTGCAACGTTATGAAATTTTAGTGGTAGTAAAGAGTGAAGAAAGTGTCCGTAGTTTGTGGGGTGAAGAAGAGTGTGAAATCGCAGAAGAATTTCTCAGTCATGCGCGGGCGATACGTGCCGAACGCAAAGCAGCAGAGCAAGAAGATCGGACACCGGATGTGTTGGGATTGCTGCAATCGTGGGGTGGCGCAACACTCGCCTATCGGAAACGTTTAGTTGACAGCCCATCTTATACACTTAATCACGAAGAAGTTGAAAAGGCATTAGAAGAAGGTATTTGGTTCGCTGAAGGCTTAACACCGGTCAGCGTGAATATTGATCAATGGGAACATACAAAGTCTATCAAATTCAAGGTGCAGCGCTTGGATGAAGAGGGGAATTGGCAAAAAACAGGCGATGTTGAGTTGCCTGCACGTGCATTACTCGTGGCTGCCGGTACTCAGCCAAATACTGTGCTTGCGAAAGAAGATGAAAAAACGTTCAAACTCGATGGTCGTTATTTCACAGCCTGTGACGAAGAGGGCAACCCCGTTGAACCAACTTATGGCAACCCTAAGCCAGAAGCCGCCTCTGTCTTAATGAGTCGTTATCAAAATGCGCAGGACGGACGCTTTATTAGTTTCTTTGGTGATTTGCATCCCTCGTATTCGGGCAATGTGGTGAAAGCCATGTCCAGTGCGAAGCAGGGCTTTCCTGTCGTCAATAGGGTGCTGAATCGAGTCGCACCGGTGTCATCCAAGCCAAGTCAGCAGTTCTTTGCAGAGATGAGCATACAATTACGTTCAACCGTGCATAAGGTCGAAAGACTCACACCGAATATCATTGAAGTTGTCGTGCATTCACCCATGGCCGCCGAGCGTTTCCAACCGGGTCAGTTTTACCGTTTCCAGAATTTTGCGATCCATGCACCGGTTGCGGCAGGTACGCGATTGGCGATGGAAGGTATTGCATTGACTGGCGCATCGGTAGACATTGAGCGTGGTTTAGTGTCATTAGTTGCGCTGGAAATGGGTGGCTCCGCTGATTTATGTGCTTTGCTAAGTCCTGGTGACCCTGTCGTGTTGATGGGGCCAACCGGAACACCAACCGTCATTTTACCTAATGAAACCGTGATGCTGGTCGGTGGTGGTCTGGGTAATGCTGTCTTGTTCTCAATCGGTGCGGCTGCACGCGCTCAAGGATCAAAAGTACTATATTTTGCGGGTTACAAGCAACTTATTGATCGTTATAAAGTGGCTGAGATTGAGGCCGCATCAGATACTGTAGTTTGGTGTTGTGACGAGCCGCCAAGTTTTGAACCTTCTCGACCAGGCGATATGACTTTTAGTGGCAACATCGTGCAGGGCATGGTGGCTTATGCTAACGAAGAGCTAGGTGAGCAGTCCATATCGTTAGCAGATGTTGACCGCATTATAGCGATTGGCTCTGATCGTATGATGGCCGCTGTGGGCATGGCGCGTCATAATCAGCTTAAGCCTTATCTTAAAGCCAATCATTTTGCGATAGGTTCAATTAACTCGCCGATGCAATGCATGATGAAAGAAATTTGTGGCCAGTGTTTGCAGCCGCATAAAGATCCTGAAACCGGGAAAATTACTTACGTATTCTCTTGTCTTGACCAGGATCAACCGCTGGATAAAGTCGATTTTGGTGGTTTGAATGCACGCTTAGGTCAGAATAGTGTGCAAGAAAAATTGACGAGCCAGTGGATCAGTCACTGTGTCAAAGAAATAGAAAAGTAAGACGCAACGTTGTTTATCGTTTATGCTTTGTGAGCCTTAATGAGTGCGCTATTCATTAAGGCTCGTCGATTGATTTGTTAATAAATTGGCGCAAAATCAATCGTTGATTCCCTGGCCATTCATAGTGCCTAAGACCAACTTCATACCATGCAACAAAAGCTTACCTTACCAGCCCTTGGCAATATTCTTCGTTATGCGGATTTTAATGGTTCCAGCGATGCATTGGTGCTTGCACAAATTGGCCAACAGGCTAAGCCCATTACAATTCTTACCGCCAATGCGTTGGATGCTCAGCGTTTGTTGGAAGAAATCACTTTCTTTGCACCCGAATTAAGAACCCATTTGTTGCCGGACTGGGAAACGTTGCCTTACGATACGTTTTCACCGCATTACGACTTGGTTTCTGAACGCTTGGCGACACTTTACCAAGTGATGAATGGCAGTTGTGATGTTCTAATCGTACCCGTGACGACAGCGCTTTATCGCATGTTGCCGCGTGAATATCTTGCTGCGCATACTTTTTTTGTTAAAAAGGGCGATATGCTTAATTTACAGAGTTTCCGTGATCAGATGACACTGGCCGGTTATACCCACGTGACGCAGGTGCTTTCGCCGGGGGAATACAGTATTCGTGGTGGTTTGATTGATTTGTTTCCAATGGGTAATCCACTGCCTTATCGCATTGATTTGTTGGATGACGAAATCGATACAATTCGTACCTTTGATGCCGACACACAGCGCAGTATTTTTCCTGTTGGTGAGATACGTCTGCTGCCTGCGCGTGAGTTTCCGCTGGATAACGATGGTCGCGCCTGTTTTCGAGGAAATTTCCGTGAACAATTTGAAGGGGACCCTTCAAAAAGTCGGGTTTACAAAGATGTTAGTAAAGGCGTCGCACCCGCAGGGATAGAATATTACTTGCCATTATTCTTCGATGAAACAGCAACGTTATTTGATTTTTTGCCTGAAGATGCTTTGTTGTGTCTGCATCAGGATATTAAGCCAGTTATTGATGACTTCTGGCGCGACACACAGTCCCGTTATAAATTATTGCGCGGTGACAAAGATCGTCCGCCATTACCACCGAGTGAATTATTCCTGACCAGCGATTTGTTTTTTGGAGAATTAAAGCTTTACGCACGAATTGAGATTCATGCAACTGCGCCAAACTCAAAAGCTGAAAAGATAAAAACTACTTCCGTGCTGCCCGCTATTCAGGTTGATCGTCAGGCGGATAATCCGCTGGTGAAATTCACGGCTTTTGTTGATGAGTTTGTATCATCGGGTGGGCGCGTCATGTTGTTAGCCGAGAGTATCGGGCGGCGAGAGTTAATCTCGGAATACCTGAATCGTTATAAATTACATCCTGAGCATTGTGCGGATTACGCGGAATTTCAGGGTGAGCAACAGGCATTTATGTTGGGTGTTGCGCCGCTACATAATGGCTTTATTCTTGACGACGAGCGTATTGCATTTGTCACTGAGGCTGAGTTGTATGCCACACATTTACACGGACGGCGTGAACGGGAATCACGTAAAGCCACCTCAAGTGATGCGATTCTACGGGATCTATCAGAAATAAAAGCTGGCGACCCCGTTGTGCATGAGCAACATGGTATTGGGCGTTATCAGGGTTTAATCAGTATGGATTTGGGTGAGGGTGAACCAGGTCAGTTAAGTGAGTTTTTATCGCTTGAATACAATGGTGGGGACAAGCTTTATGTCCCCGTCGCGCAATTACACTTGATCGGACGTTATAGTGGCGCGTCTCCTGAAACAGCGCCGTTGCATAAGCTGGGTAGTGGGCAATGGGAAAAAGCCAAACGTAAAGCCATGCAGCAGGTGCGGGATACAGCTGCGGAGTTGCTTAATCTTTATGCACAACGTGCAGCGCGTCATGGTCATACATTTAAACTTCAGCAACATGATTACGATGTGTTTGCCGAAGGTTTTGGTTTTGAAGAAACACCAGACCAAGCGGCAGCGATTAAAGCGGTGATTGAAGACTTAACGTCGGATAAGCCGATGGATCGTTTGATCTGCGGTGATGTGGGTTTTGGTAAAACCGAGGTGGCCTTGCGTGCGGCATTTATCGCTGTTGCAGACGGTAAACAGGTTGCGGTGCTGGTGCCGACGACACTATTAGCCGAGCAACATTTTCAGAATTTTTCTGATCGTTTTGGTCTGATTGCCGAGCAATGGCCGGTAAAAATCGCAGAATTGTCACGCTTTCGTTCAGCTAAGGAGCAAACAGCATCGTTGGCGGAATTAGCCAAGGGTAGTGTAGATATTGTTATCGGCACCCACAAACTGATTCAGAAGAGCGTCAAATTTAAAAAC